>JAGHUN010000075.1 GCA_018064805.1 Candidatus Colinaster scatohippi | reverse complement strand
AAGCTCTTACGGACCTAGATTATTTTTCTAGAATAGATTATCTTGGCATAAACCAGTCGATTAATCCGTTACGGACCCAGATTATTATTCTAGGAGAGATTATCTTGGCATAACCCAGTCGATTAAGGCGTTACGTACCAAGATTATTATTCTAGGAGAGATTATCTTGGCATAAACCAGTCGATTAAGGCGTTACGTACCAAGATTATTTTCCTAGGAGAGATTATCTTGGCATAAACCAGTCGATTAAGGCGTTACGCACCAAGATTATTTTCCTAGGAGAGATTATCTTGGCATAAACCAGTCGATTAAGGCGTTACGTACCAAGATTATTTTCCTAGAAGAGCTTCTCTTGGTATAAACCAATCTGATGCAAGTAACAATACCAAGAAAACAGAACAATAAGAAAAACTCTTGGTAAATAACAAGCAATTATTTTATTTTTATTGGTGCCTTTTACTATGTCAGCAAGGTGATATGTCAAAACTGTATAGCCTAATGCAAAGTGAAGTGCTAGATCTGGTTTGCGAACTATTGTTATGTAAAACAGTCATAAAATGATATAATTAATATAAATTTCGAAATATACTTAAATAAAGAATTTAAAAGAATTTAAATAAACAGCCCACAAAAGAGCAACCCACATTCACACAGAAAACAAACCTATGAGCAAAACAAAATACAACTACAATTACATGGCAGACATACGAGAAGACGGAAGCGAAATACTACATTACGATAATCCGGACTTCCCTATATTCTGTAGATTTAATTTTATACCGGCTAATGAGATACTGCTTGGAACTAAGCTGCACTGGCATGAGGACCTGGAACTGATTTATGTCACAGAGGGCGAGATAACCCAGCATATCAACGGCATGGCGATAACGCTACACGCCGGAGAGGGCATATTCATTAACGCCAGACAGGTGCATGAGGTCACAAGCAGGGATGCGGACTGCAGGCTGTACTGCCTGATTTTTCGGCCTACAATTCTGTGTTCCTGCAATTTTATAGAAGAGAAATTTGTTAATCCTGTTATTGAGAACGAGCAGGTTCCTTTTTTACTGCTTAACAGTAGCGATGACAGACAGAAAAAGATTCTTGAGCTAATAAGGGAGATTATTGTTGCATCACAGGATGATGATAATTCGATATCCATGGTTAAAAATCTGCTTGATATGTGGAACACAATATATTGGCTGGCAGACATTAAGAACGACAAGGTAGAAAAAAACACCGGTCTGATGGCAATTAAAAACATGATTGCATTCATTCAGAAGGAGTATGCGAATCCGCTTACGATTATGGATATTTGCAATGTAGGTGCTGTTGGCAAGACGAAATGTACGGAGCTTTTTAAGAAATATGTACGTATGACGCCGGTCGAATATCTTATTTCCTATCGCCTGGAAACAGCTAGCAAATTACTCGAAAACACAGATATGAACATAACAGAAATAGCCTATGATACCGGATTCTCGGGGGCGAGTTATTTTGCTGAAGCCTTCAAAAAAAGACTGAAATGCACTCCACTTGAGTATAGAAGGGAAAAGAGAGATGAAATTAAAAGGGTTGAGTAAATACTTGTATGTATACAAGACACAGATAATCCGATGCTTTACTTACAAATTCGAAGTGTACGGAAATATTCTCATGCAGTCAATTATTATGATTACCTCTGCATTTTTCTGGCGTGCGTTATACCGGACCGGCAATCCGGTGGCGGGTGTTGATGTAGAAGGAATGCTGACATATATAATTATTTCGGCGATGATGTCAGTGCTTTTGATAACTAATGTTGAGCGACGAATTGAAAATAGTGTACAGAAGGGGACGATTGCAATGGATATGATGAAGCCCCTTAATATATTTGGAATATATCTGGTGGAAGATTTGGGTAGTATAACTGCTCTTGTTTTTCAGAATTTGCTTCCTATTTTTCTTGTAGGAAGCCTGCTTGTGAAGGTGCCTACAATCTGTTCTACGGAGCATATTCCTTTGTTCGCAATTAGTATGCTGATGTCATTTTTTATTAACTGGCTTATTGCAGCCCTGTTTGGGATGTGGTCATTTACGGCTGTTAATGTAGATGCACTGATTCAAGTAAAAAAGCACCTAATAAGACTGCTTTCGGGCAGTATCATACCAATGTGGTTCTTTCCGGACTGGTTCAGAAATATTTTAGAAGCGCTACCCTTTGTATATATTTATCAGCTTCCGCTTGATATATATATTGGAAAAAGTAGCGGCGATGAGTTGGCCGGAATGATGATGATTCAGTTTGTCTGGCTGATAATACTTTTGATTGCATTTGCATATGTAGCAAGAAGAGCGACTAAAAAAGTTCTTGTACAGGGCGGCTGATAATTGATTGAAAGGCAGAATATGTTTGGGAAATTTTTGAAAGAGCTATGGCATTATATAGATGTCACAATCTGTAATATAAAAATGGCTCTTATGATGATAATTGAATATCCGGCTAATTTGGCAGGATGGATGATATCCAACCCGATACAGTTCATTCTTGGATTTGCAACAATTAAATTTGTGGTTGAACAGTTTGGAGAAATTAATGGTTGGAATTATGGGCAACTGGCTTTTTTATATGGACTGTCTGTTATATCCCATGCTCTCTCCATGATATTCTTTGTTCAGGGCTGGTTTATGGGCTGGTTTGTAATAGAGGGCGATTTTGACAGGTATCTGACAAGACCGCTTGGTGTAATGTACCAGTTCTTTTTTACCAACATCAATATATTTGGCATTACAGACCTGATTCCCGGTATATGTGTATTTATATATGGCTGCGTGAAGTCGGGATTTGAGTGGAGTATACTTAAAGCCATAGCCATTATAGTGATGCTAATAGGTGCAACTCTTATTAGAGGTGGAATCTATATTATGCTTGGAACTACGTCTTTTTTTACTAAAAGTCCTATGGATTTCGGACAGTATACTCAGGAAATTGTAGATAAGACAACCATGTATCCGATTTCTATGTATCCTGAAAGTATGCAGTTTGTTCTGACATATCTTATACCGATAGGCTGGGTCTCTTTTTATCCTGTTTCGGGACTGCTTGGAATAGGTGACAGCAGTTATTTTGGGACGTCGGCAGCTTTTATGACTCTGCTTGTGGGACTGATAGTAATGCTAGTAGCAGGGGCATTCTTCAGATTGGGCCTTAAAGGATACGAAAGCGCCGGTAACTAAGGTATTAAGAAAAAGAAAGCCAAACGTATGATAGAGGTGAGTGAATCTATGAATAAAAAAATGATAGAGGTCAAAAATCTATGTAAGGATTATCACATAGTAAAAAAAGAAGAAGGACTTAAAGGCGCGGTAAAGGGCCTGTTTAAAAGTGAGAAGAAGACTATCGAAGCTGTAAGGCATCTTGATTTCACTGTTGATAAGGGTGAGATAGTAGGTTTTATCGGACCGAATGGTGCCGGAAAAAGTACGACTATTAAAATGATGTCAGGAATTCTAACACCGAGTTCAGGTGAGATACTGATTAATGGGGTAGATATTACTAAGCATCGTAAGGAAGTGGTTCAAAATATAGGTGTTGTTTTTGGACAGAGAACCCAGCTTAATTGGGATTTGAGACTGGGAGAAAGCTTTGAATTATTAAGACATATATATCAGATTGATAGGAATGAATATGAAGAAACTCTGGACGTGATGGATGAGATACTGGATATTCGGAAGATTATTGACAAACCGGTAAGGCAGATGTCACTGGGACAGAGAGTTAAGGGGGATTTGGTTGCAGCAATGCTTCATTCTCCGGACGTACTTTTCCTGGATGAGCCGACAATTGGATTAGATGTGTCATCCAAGTATGCACTTAGAAAATTTATTAAGGAAATAAATAAAGTTAAACAAACAACAGTAATATTGACAACTCATGATCTGGGCGACATTGAAGAGTTGTGTGAAAGGCTTATAATAATTAATCACGGCAAAATGATGGAGGATGGTAATCTGGTTGATATTGTAGATAGAATTGCTCCGTATAAAACGCTGGTTGTTCAGTATTATGACCATGAGAATATTCCGGTTCATCATAGCTGTGAAATGATTAAGACAGAAGGCAATATGGCATGGTATCGTTTTATGAAGGCGGATATCACGGCAGCAGCTCTTATTTCTGAATTATCCGAGAAAAAGAAGATTCTGGATGTTTCAATAGAAGAGGCAGGAATCGATGATATCATAAGAATTGCATATGGACAGTGACAGGCATAGAGGAAGACCGCAGTTCCTAAGAGGAATTGTGGTCTTTTCTTGCATGTATACACGATTTCGGCTATAATAAACAATTAGGGTAGTCTGATTTATTGTGCCTCACTATGTCCTTTGGACACAAGATGTTGTAGTTTGGCAGATTGGAGATAAGATGAACGTTGAGTTTGATGTGCAGATGAGTGTATCTGCATTGTATGACTATAATATGCATCATACATATACAGGAACTTCGGGAATTGTGGGTACTGTTTTTGGTGCTATGCTACTAATATTATATGCGGCATATAATCGCCCATATTACTTGATAGCCGGACTTATAGTTATCTTGTATATACCAATAGAATTGTATTTTAAGTCACTTAAACAGGTTAAGCTTAATCCAATGTTCAAGAATTCAATTCATTATGAAATGGGTGATGAGGGCATTAAGGTTTCACAGGGTGAGCAGGAGATAATGATTGACTGGGATGGTATCGTTAAGGCGCAGTCTACTAATCAGAGTCTTCTATTGTATACGAGTAAGGCTAGTGCAATTGTATTTCCTAAGAAAGACCTGGGAGAGAAAAGGTATGATGTGATTGAAGCAATATCAACGCATATGCCACCTGCGAAGGTTAAGATTAAGCAGTAGCTGATTGAATGACATGAATGTCAAGATTTATGTGACAAATGTGTCAGACGTAGAAGATGGGTTGAATTATGAAAATTCTTGCAGTTGATAGCTCGGGAATGGTTGCATCTGTAGCAATTGTGGAAGATGACATTCTCGTAGCGGAATATAATGTTAATTTTAAAAAGACGCATTCGCAGACATTGTTGCCGATGATAGATGAAATCTCAAGAATGGTTGAACTTGATACAGCAACTATTGATGCGATAGCAGTGGCAGCAGGACCGGGCTCGTTTACCGGACTTAGAATCGGATCGGCAACAGTCAAGGGGCTTGCGCAGGCGTTGGGTAAGCCGGTTGTTGCAGTTCCAACAGTGGATGCCCTTGCATATAATTTGTATGGCAGTAGCGCAGTTATCTGTCCGCTTATGGATGCCAGACGTAATCAGACATATACGGGTATATATGAATTTGTGAGAACAGAAAACGCCTTTGCTATGAATACGATTGAAGAGCAATGCGCGGTGGATGTGGGAGAAATAATAGGAGTTCTCAATTCGCTGGGGCGAGAGGTTGTTTTTTTGGGTGATGGTGTCCCTGTTTTTGCAGAACAGATTGAAAAGGAACTAAAGGTTCCTCATACATATGCACCGGCCTTTATGAACAGGCAGAGAGCAGCGGCACTTGCAGTTCTTGCCAAAGAATATTTTAAGGATGGAAAAAGTCAGACTGCAGGGGAGTTTGTGCCAATCTATCTCAGACTCTCTCAGGCTGAGAGGGAACAGTTGGAAAAAGAAAAACAGGGAGCTAATTAATGATAGAGGTTTGTTTGCTTGGGACCGGTGGGATGATGCCGCTTCCACATAGATGGCTTACATCAATGATGCTTAGATATAATGGGGCGAGCATTCTTGTTGATTGTGGAGAGGGAACTCAGATTGCTCTTAAGGAGAAGGGATGGAGCCCCAAGCCAATAGATGTAATGCTTTTTACACATTTTCATGCGGATCATATTTCCGGGCTTCCCGGGATGCTGCTTACGATGGGAAATGCGGAAAGGACAGAACCGTTACTTATTGTTGGACCCAAGGGCGTGGAACGTGTGGTAGAAAGCCTTCGAATGATAGCGAGAGATATTCCGTTTGAGATTAAGTACAAGGAATTGAAGGCTAATGAAGAAAGTTTTGAAGCTTGTGGACTAAAGGTGAATGCCTATAAGGTATGTCATAATGTCACATGCTACGGATATAGTTTTGAACTTGACAGGGCAGGCAGATTTGATGCCCAGAGAGCTAAAGATGCAGGGATTGAACTGTGTTATTGGAACAGACTTCAAAAAGGTGAGGTGATTACGACAGAAGACGGTCGTATACTTACGCCTGAGATGGTACTTGGACCATCAAGAAAGGGATTGAAGTTGGCATACTGTACAGATACCAGACCTACGGATGTGATTGTTAAGTATGCTGAGGGCGCAGATTTATTTATATGTGAAGGTATGTATGGTGAACCGGATAAGCTGGCTAAAGCGAAGGAACATAAGCATATGACCTTCTATGAGGCAGCAGAACTTGCCAAAAGGGCGGATGTAAAAGAGATGTGGCTTACACACTATAGCCCTTCTTTACCGAATCCTAAAGCATATACGAATGATGTCAGAGAAATATTTCCGCAAACAGTTGTGGCCAAGGATGGAAGAACTGTAGAACTGAAATTTGTAGAGGATTAAATGATAAATAAATGCGAATGCATTAGAAAGGAGGCCCACAATGAATAAACCCGGTTTCAAGGGAACAAAGGGACTAATTATTATAATTGTATTACTTGTGCTCATAGTGGGCTATTTCTATTATCTTTCTAATCGTTCGTCGCAGTTGAAAGAGTCTGAGGCCGTTAGTCTTACTCCGGCTCAGGAACTTTTGCTAAATAATTATGAGATTAATTATCCACCTACCCCTAAGGAGGTGGTTAAGACGTATCTTGAATTCACTAAAGTACTTCATAATGAGCCACTTAGTGATGAAGAGGTGGAACAGGTTGGCATTAAGCTGCAGGAACTTTTTGATGCGGAATTAATTGCCAATAAGTCGAGGGATGCGTATATTACTGATCTTAAGAGCGAATTGATGACCTTTAGGGATAATAATTATTCGATAGTAAATATGTATACATCGGCAAGCACGGATGTCGAGACCTTTGAAATGGACGGATATAAGTGTGCGAAGCTTTATGGAACATTTGATGTAAGAACCAGTTCAGGAACTAAAGTGTTAAGAGAGGTTTTTATACTTCGTAAGGATGAAGCCGGACATTGGAAAATATATGGTTTTGTGCCGGTTACAGATGAAGAAGAAGGACAGTAGTAGTTTGGACCTTTTTCTGAAAGAGGAAAGCGATGAAAGAAGATGTGATAATACTTGCAATTGAATCATCCTGTGACGAGACAGCAGCATCTGTGGTAAAAAACGGCAGAGAGGTGCTGTCAAATGTAATATCCTCACAGATTGATATTCATACATTGTATGGTGGTGTTGTACCTGAAATTGCGTCAAGAAAGCATACTGAGTGCATCGATCAGGTTGTGATGCAGGCGCTTTCGGAAGCTGAGATGACCTGGGACGATATTACAGCTATTGCTGTGACATATGGTCCGGGACTTGTTGGAGCACTTTTGGTAGGTGTATCTTATGCAAAGTCTTTGGCATGGGCGCTTCACAAACCACTTATCGGTGTGCATCATATAGAAGGGCATATTAGCGCTAATTATATAGAAAACGAGGGCCTGAAACCGCCTTTTATGTGTCTTGTGGTGTCGGGTGGACATTCTCATCTGGTTAAAGTTGCAGACTACGGAAAATATGAAATTTTGGGAAGGACACGAGATGATGCGGCGGGCGAAGCCTTTGATAAGGTGGCTCGAGTGATTGGCTTGGGGTATCCCGGTGGGCCTAAGATAGATAAGGTTAGCTATGAAGGGAATCCTAGGGCAATTGATTTTCCGAGAGCTAAAATTGCGGATAATGAGTATGACTTTTCTTTTTCAGGGCTTAAATCAGCTGTTTTGAATTATCTTAATCAGCTTCAGATGAAGGGAGAGGAGTATGTTCAGGCAGATGTGGCGGCTTCTTTTCAGCAGGCCGTTGTTGACGTTCTTGTGGGTCATAGTATGCAGGCTCTTGAACAGTATGGATTTAAGAGGTTTGCTATTGCAGGTGGCGTGGCATCGAATACTCATTTAAGGACTGCTATGGAAGAGGCTTGCGCTGAGAGAGGAGTAGAATTCTATAGACCATCTCCAATTCTTTGTACTGATAATGCTGCGATGATTGGTGCAGCTGCATACTATGAATATATAGCCGGTTCCAGAGCTGACTATGATTTGAATGCAGTTCCTAATCTGAAACTTGGGGAGAGATAATGGATAAGAAAATTATTATCAGAGATCTCACGATGGATGATATAGACCAGGTATGCTTTATAGAAGAAGAAACCTTTTCTATGCCGTGGCATAGGGAGTCATTTGTGGATATGGTGAATAATCCCAATGCTTTATATATTGTTGCAAGTGATGACGATGGTGTCATTTATGGTTGCGCAGGGGCATTAAGCATTGTCGGCGAGGGGAGTATATGTAATATAGTTGTCAAGAGTGACTATAGGAGTCAAGGCATTGGAGAGCTGATTACAAGAGAACTTCTTAGCAAGGGAGTTAGGGAATTTGGTATAGAAGCATATACACTTGAGGTTAGAGTTAGTAATGAACCTGCCAGAAAATTATACGAAAAGCTGGGGTTTGTAAATGAAGGTATACGGCCGGGGTATTATGAGAAACCGGTGGAAGATGCGTGCATATATTGGTTGAGAGACATAAAGATATGATATTTGAAAGCTATAGCGCAGAAGAAACTTTTTCTTTTGGAGAAAAAATAGGGAGAGATGCAGTGGCCGGTGCGGTTTTTACCCTGGTAGGAGACTTGGGGGTTGGTAAGACGGTATTCACGCAGGGAGTTGCTGCGGGCCTTGGAATAACTGAACCGGTTAACAGCCCTACGTTTACGATTGTGCAGGTATATGAAGAGGGACGTCTTCCTTTTTACCATTTTGATGTATATAGAATTGGTGACAGTGAAGAGATGTATGAGGTCGGTTTTGAAGAATATGTATATGGGGATGGGGTTAGTCTGATTGAATGGGCTAACCTTATAGAGGATATTTTGCCTGAGAAATATACGTCTATATTGATTGAGAAGGATCTTGAAAAGGGATTCGATTATAGAAAGATTACTGTTGAAGAGGTTTGATATGCAGAATGTGGCAATTGTTCTGGCGGCAGGTAGCGGAAAAAGAATGCAGTCGGATGTCAAAAAACAGTATATTGAGATTGATAAAAGACCATTGATTTATTATGCGCTTGATACATTTGAGAAGTCTGAAATAATAACTGATGTAATCTTGGTTACAGGTGCGGATGATATTGAATATTGCAGGAAAGAGATTGTTGAACGTTTTTCTTTTTCTAAGGTCAGGTCGATTGTGTGCGGCGGCAGGGAAAGATATCATTCTGTCATGGCAGGCATAGATGAGATATGTATAAATGGTGGATGCGAATATGTCTTTATTCACGATGGCGCGAGGCCGTTTGTGGATGAAAATATGCTTGTACGCTTGTATGAAGAGGTTAAACTTACAGAGGCTTGTGTTGCAGCTGTTAAATCAAAAGATACAGTCAAAATTGCTAATAATGCCGGTTATGTTGTATCTACGCCTAATCGTAATCTGACATGGATTATACAGACGCCACAGGTGTTTGAGTATGAACTGATTAGAGAGGCATATGGAATTCTCAAACAGGAGGAATGTGGGCTTTCCTGTCAGGGGATTGTGGTTACGGATGATGCCATGGTCGTGGAGACATGGACGGGACATAGAGTAAAGCTTACGGAAGGCAGTTATGAAAATATAAAGGTTACAACGCCGGAGGATTTAATTACGGCAGAGGTTCTTGTGAAGAGACGATAATTGTAAGAGGTGGGTTATGATATTTTTCGAAGAGTTGCCGTTAGACGACAACATTCTTGAGGCACTTGCCGAGCTTCAAATTAATTATGTATTTCAGCCGATTTTTTTACCTGACGGTAAGACAATATATGCCAGGGAAGCGCTGATGCGTCCGGTTGGGAAAACTGTAGTTGAACTGATAGAAGAGTATACACAAAGAGATGAACTGCATGTGTTGGAAGTAGCAACTTTCTGGGGAGCAACACAGGCATACGTGCTTAGAGGGTATACGGAAAAACTGTCAATTAATTCTTTCCCGTGTGAAAGTTTTTCTGAAAAAGAAACAATGACCTTTGTTGAGTATTTCGGAAGGGATGATAATATTTTGATAATTGAATCACTTGAGTATCCGCATTTTGATTTGGAAAAATGCTTAAGAAAAAAGAAGGTTGCAGCAGTAGGTGATTCGCAGATAGCGCTTGATGATTATGGCGTAGGCATTAACAATATGGAAATGGTAGATATAATGGAGCCTCACATAATAAAAATCGACAGGTCGCTATTGTCGGGCATTGATCATGATGATGAGAAAAAGAAGAATTGCAAGTCGATTATTAATGAAATGCATTCTCGAGGAATAAAAGTAGTAGCAGAAGGCGTAGAGACTAAGGAAGAATTTGATTACCTTGTTTCGATTGGAGCTGACTTGTTCCAGGGTTACTATCTTGGTAGGCCAAATTGATATAAACATAAAGAAACCGTATGCAAATAATTGTGACTTTTTTGTCTAGGTTGGAAACTGGGACTTTACAATGTCATATCTGCATACGGTTTCTTTTTAGTAAACTAAGAGGAACTATTATTCAAATGGGTATTTTATTCCCCAATCATTTCTTAATTTATCCATCCAGGTCATCATGAGAATTGTTTCATCGTGTGGCATTTCGTCGCATTCAAGCTTGCCTTCTTCGAGGGCTTTTTTACAACTAAGGACCTCGTACTCGTATCCATTGACCTGAGCAGGAATTGGTATTTCTTTTATAAGCATGTGGTCAGAATTATATATTTCGATTTTCTCTATATTATTGACATTTGTGCAATTAATATATCCCTCGGTTCCGAAAATTATTCCAAACCTATGACTTGCGACCTGCATTGAAGCAGTGAGAATAGCAATTTTGTCATCCTTATATCGAATGGTTATGCTATCCTGGCAGTCTACGCCGGTGCTACAATAGGTACATGTACCTGATATGTCGGCGATGTCATTGCCAAGGAACATTGATGCGAAGTTGATAGGGTATATGCCTATGTCCAATAAGGAACCTCCGGCTAAATTCGGGTCTGTCATACGAGCTTTATCCTCTATAGGATATGAAAGGTCGGCAACAACCATCCTGATATCGCCAATAATTCCTGAATCAATTGCATCTTTGACAAGCTTCCTGCTGGGCATATAGCGCGTCCAGATGGCTTCGGTTATGAATATATTTTTAGAAGAGGCATAAGCGAAAAGTTCTTTTGCCTGAGCTGCGTTAGCTGTGAAGGGCTTTTCACATAAAACAGCTTTGCCATAATCTATGCACATTTTTGAGTGTTCCAAGTGATGTGAATGAGGTGTTGCAACATATACAAGATCAACTAGTGGGTCAGACAACATTTCTTCATATGAGCCGTAAGCTACTTTGAATCCCCATTCATTAGCAAAGGCTTGAGATTTCTCCAAGCTTCGTGAAGCAACAGCATATGCTTCTATAGAATCATCGAGTCCGTTAATTGCTGTGGCCATGCACTGCGCTATGGCGCCAGCACCTAAAATACCTATCTTCATTAGCACCTCCGTTATGAAAATATTGACTTTTTTCTATAGAAAAAGTATAGTCCTATATGTCTTTAAAATCTATGGAATAACACAAAAATACTGTTATTAAAATTTTGTTAAATTTTTTAAGAAAAAGTTTAAAAAAGGTGTTGACAGTAACGAAGTGGTTTGATAGAATAACACTTGCGCTTGACAAAACAAGTTTTGTTAAATCGTATGGAGAGGTATCGAAGTGGTCATAACGAGGCGGTCTTGAAAACCGTTTGTCCGAGAGGGCACGTGGGTTCGAATCCCACCTTCTCCGCTTCATCTCATTTAGAGATGTTAAGTGATTCCAATCACCATTCGGAATTGCTTTTTTTATGAAAAGATTTGAATAGAATCTTGATATGAACCTTGAAAATTTTACAGCAATGCAACCCTGAACAATTCCAAACGGGAAAGACCACTCTGAGGTCTGAACCGTAAAGAACAATTCAGAGAACAAATCCTTAAACAAAGGTAAATTAGAAGGAAAAGAAAGCTAACGTTTTCTTGACCGGATAAACTCAAATAACTCGAGTGCCGAGTTAACAATTCATAACCCTGCGGGTTATTTCATTTCGTTAACTCCTCGAATCAAATCAGAATCTAATACGCCTGTACGTGCGAGCACGACAGACGATTATCTTCAGATTTGGCACTCATCGTTATATTCGAACATGAGAGTTTGATCCTGGCTCAGGATGAACGCTGGCGGCGTGCTTAACACATGCAAGTCGAACGGAAGTTTCTCGCTGAAGCGAGCTTGCTCAATTCTTGAG
>JAGHUN010000088.1 GCA_018064805.1 Candidatus Colinaster scatohippi | reverse complement strand
CTTGCCTTATTCTCCGGTACTGAATCAGCTGCTGCCGCTGTCGGATTAAGTACTGCCACCTTGTCATAGGTCTTAGAAAGCAAGTCAGCATGATTAATTACTATACCTGCCTGCTGTGGTTTAAGCACAAGTCTGCCACTTGCATATTTAATTGTATAATTGCCCGTAACATCTGAAGTATCATTTGCAAGCTTAAGTGATGAAGGAACATTTGCTACTACGCCGCATCCGTCAGCTCTCTTATTAGCTGCAGTAATATTCTGAATAGAACCTGTAAATACTATTGATGCGACATGATCTGTGCTTGCAAGTCCCTTATCATCATCCGTATCTGTTATTACATAACCAACATCATCTGCAGCAATTACATCGCCACCCTTATCAGTGTTATAGCTGTGACTGTTACCGTCATAGGTCCATTCATAGCTGTTCGCTGTGATATTAATTTCTCGCTTATTAATAGTAAGTGTTCCTATTTTATTCTGCTTAATCTCATAACAGTTATTCGTACCACCGTCAGCAGAGAAAACAACCACATCTCCATGCTTAATAACAAGATCCTTATATCTATTATTTCCTGTAGCATTTTCACTCACGAATGTGACACTTCCATACACATCACATGTAGATGTATCTGCCGTTCCAAAATCATCCGAACCAAGTGCATCCTTAGTTGCATCTCCATAATATGTCAGTGTATAGCCATCATTCGTAAGCGCACTACCGTCATAGGTCTTACTGTCGGTTGCTGTTGTAACAACAATCGGTCGCTTGGTAATAGTCGCTTTTACAGTCTTCGTATGTACAATATTCGCATCCGGATGCCTTTCGTCCGGTACAACTCTACAAGAGTAGCTTGCCGTCTCGTTAACATATTCAATTGAATAGGTATTATTAGTTGCACCTTCAATTACCTTACCATTTTTCATCCACTGGTATGCAGGTGTAACCTCTCCGGCTGAGTACTCAACTGTCAGGGTAAGCTTCTTACCATCATAAACCTTGCTAAAGCCACCAATATTAGATGTAATCTCTGCACCGATTGTAATCATTTCATTTAGGGTTACAGCTTCACTGTTTGCACAGTTGTTAACATCCTGATTTGCAAAGCTCTGATCTGCACGTGGATTTACACAGGCAGTTATGGTTATTGAATACTTACCCGGATGCAGGATAGCATCTGAGAAATCGTACTCACAGTCTGTTGTTTCTATTGTCTTAACGCTTACGGATTTTGTCTGTCCTGTCGGAACATATGACAAATTCACAGAATACTTAACATCAATATGTGACTTTGAGTCACCTGTAGCACCGGCATTTTCTTCCGGACCATCCACAGCCTCCCACTTAAATAGTCCATATGGAGCTGTCGAAGAAGCTTCCATTGTAACACCTGTCGGAGCAGTAAGCTTATTAGCTGTTATTGTAAATTCACGGATAACCGAATCAACGCCATCGTAGTTATCATTTGCAGCAATTACTGCTTTTGTTTCATAGGTTCCTACATCAGTCGGAACCTCGCTTGTCCAGGCAGAGTCACCGCTTCCCTTTGGTCTGTACTCTAAATGATCCTTATCCGGATCTCCGATTCCTTCAATTCTCTTGGTATAAAGAATCTTATCTGCTCTGGATTCACCATACATCCAGCCCTCGGCACTGATAGAAACCGCATTTGCAGAGTCCGGCTTGAATTTAATTACGGTAATACCGGCACTTCCCTGTCTGGTTGCCTCTTTACCGTTATCCTTTCTTATTGCCTTAATAGTACAATAAACCAGGTATGGATTGTAATATGTCTGATTAAGAGGGAAGGTGAATCTCTTAGCGTCGGTTTTTGCTTCGCCAAGACTAACTGTCTTTGTACCTCTCTTAACATACCAGCTGTATTCATATACATAACCCGACTCGGTACTATACTGACCATGCTCAGCATTTGCCTCAAGTTCTGCTGTATCTGCTGCAGAATATGTAAACATAAGAATATAGCGTGCCGGATCATGTGTCTCGGTAACAACCGTCTTAGTTATTCCCGCAGGTCTTGCTTCAAGAGTAAGTGTAACTGTAATATCCTCAGCAGAGTCAAGCGTTGCTGCCATATCCACGGAATTCTCATATCGTCCGGTAAGAGCAATATCATCACCTGTACCACTTCCTAATGAAAGCTTGCCAGACGAGCTTGCAATCGACTTAACCATATAACCGGTCTTATATACATTTCCATCTATAGTATTAAGTCTTCCCCAGGTATATACAAGATCTGCTTCTTTTTCACCTGCAATCATAATATATGAAGCGAGTGATTCAATCTGAGAGGACTTGGATGCCGCATCAGTTGTTGCCTCTGTTGTATCTGCATCCGTATCAAATACTGTAATGACCTTAGCCGAATATTTAGGTGCAGCAGTTGTTCCCTCACTGCCTTCCCTTTTTACGTTTTTATATTCTGAATTATCTGTCTCTGAAGCAATTGCCTTAACCTTTACTGTGTATTTTCCGCCTGCTTCCTGAGCATGAATCACGCTTATGAAGGCATCAGAAGTAAGAGTTCCATTATCTGTTGTTGATACTGTCTCTCCTACCTTTACACCATTATTAAATAATTCGAGTTCATAATGATCCACATTAACTTTTCCGATAGCCGGAACTGCTGTCCAGTTAATTCTTCCCGGAACTGTAGCATCCCAGGTTACTGTCGGAGCTGTTAATGTGTTCTGTTTTACTGTAAGAAGACCAAGCATATACTCAGGATCTTCGTAATTCTTTGCCTTAACCGGATCAACGGTTGATGAGCTGATATCCATTGCATAGCTTCCCACATCACTTCCGGCAATATACAACGGATTGGTATCAGCATCACGGTAATCGACAGGACGTCCCTCTGCATCAAGGGTCGTTTCAAAAATCCTGCTGCCCAGAGTAAATCCAATGGTTGCAAAATTCTCTTTTTTTGCCCCCTTGCCTGCAAAGCCCATATCAGTACCGGTTACATCCTTAACAACCGATACATTACCTGTTGCCTCAGCAAGTGCAATAGTAATATTCTCACCATAGAGAATTTCCTTATCCGTCGGATAGAAGGTAATAGGGCGCTTAAGAATTGATCTGTTAATCTTCTCGCCATTCGTTCCTATGATGAATGCGATTGTTCTTGTCTGAGTAATTGATTCAGCATCCTCAAAAATCTCTCCTGTTTCAGCAGCTGCAGCATGATTATTTGCTGTAACAAGAATATATCTCTTATCCAGATATGAACCCGGAATAATGCTGATTGATACCTTAACCGGAGCCTCATCATTAACCTCTGCGCTCTCATATTCACATTTAATCTCAAGCGAATTCAGGAATTCCTCGTTGTCTACATATTCCATAATATGTGGTGTAGCATCTTCATAATATGTATAAACAAGTCCCGGATAAGAATAACCGCTTACTGTTTTCTTTTCACATAAGATATGATCGTCCGTAACATCTGTTGTTCCGTCGTAAATCTTACCAAGAACCTCGACATTATCAATTACCATATAGTACTTCTCAATAGCAAGAGTACCCGGCTTGCTTATAAACTCATAGTTCTTTGCGAAAACAAAACCACTTACATTAGATGGGTCAATATCATATTTACCAAACGGAGTCTTACTGCTGACACTGACAGGTGTTGCGGCAGTCTTGTCCTCATAGCAGGTAAATGTAAGCGCATAATTCTCTGTTATTGCTGTACTATAGTCGGAATTTGAATATAGCTCAATGCTTCCCTCCGGAACGATAAAGTCAGAGGTAAGAGTCTTGAGTGTATTAATCTTCTCATTATATACAAATCCGTCATCAGCCTCTTCTGTATCTTCACCCGCTACAAATAAGCCCTCAAAAATTGAAGGTGGATTCTCCTTACCATAATTAATAGTGGCATCCTTTGCCTTGAAATAAACCTTTCTCTTATTTACTGTAAGATAGCCATAGGAACCGTCATTTCCTTCCGTATCACCATCTTCCCATACTATCGTATAGTTTTTGTTTTCATATCTGCTGATTGCATCAACCGTAATCTTGTACTTGCCGACATTTCTGTTGGCAATATCAGCACCTGTTGCCTCAGTATCATAAGCACAATGGAGCTCTGTATTTGCAGCTATCGCTGTCTTTATTGCAGCTGCTTCACTCTCAAGAGCACCGGTTACATTATATGTGAAAACAGGAGCAGCCTTACCATAAACCGTGGTTGCATTGTTAACCCTGATTGTTAATGTAACCTGAGTTATTTTTGCATTAATATCAATTGCATTATTATCAAGTGTATAGTTTGAAGCCTTTGTTCCACCAAGTGTAATAGCAGTAACATTAACTAACTTTGCTCCGTCTGTGAATACGGATGCTTTTTCAGAATCATACTGCGCAGTATAGGTATTAATACAGAGATCGTCATCATTAACACGTCCGCTTGTATCATTATCTGACACCTTTGTGAATTCGTAATACTTATATCCACTTTCTGTAGTTGTTTTGACAACATCTGCTTCTACATCCTTATTGCCATCATAGGTCTTACTTATTACATCATCGCCTGTTACTTCCTTAGCAGCAATTCCTACAGGTCTCTTATTAATTACCAGCGTTGCAGGCGTATTATTCCATGTGATTGTATAGTCATCAGATGCAAGACCCTCAACTTCATGAAGCTTACTATCCGCTTTTTCCTGAAGGAATACATAATATGTACCTGCATCAAGCTTTGATACTACAGATGCATTTGTACCATCTGCTGCAACTGTTTCATAGCTTGAACCGTTTTTCTTTTTGATAACAAATTCAGCATCAGCATAGCCTGTAATCAGACTCTCATCATCAGGCTCCACAAAGCCGGAATATGTGAGTTTGCCCTTATAGTCAGCAAGGGAAAGACTTTCACCATATACCATTGTCATATCACTAATGCCAATAGTAACCTTTGTGCTGTTGAAAATTGTTGCTGTAGCCTTGTCCTGACTATATTCCGTTACCAGGCGATAGTTGCCTGCGGACTTGCCCTTAAGTGCTCCGCCAAATCCATATACCGAATCAGCACCGCTATTGTCGTACATAAGGTCGACAGTCTTATCCACTCCTGCCCTGGCATTAACAAATTCGCCATAGACGCCATCCGTCTTTGCAGCACCAATAGACAGCGCATCACTACCATACAGGCCTGTCATTGTCTGTGGTAACTCGCCATCCATAATATAATTTCCGTCATAATCTGTGGCAATTCGTGCAAAGACAGCATCTGCTGTACTTACAACCGCATCCTTTTTACCATCATAAGCCTTATCCTGTGCGGTAATTCCCGATGCTACAATTACAGGACACGGTGCTATAGTAAGTGTGCCATACTCATGGCCCGGTGCGGTAAATGAAATCTTGTAGTTATCGTTGATAATAACATTGGTTGCATTATCGCGAATTGTTATCTTTGTAACCTTAACCTTCTCTGTACCAACATTGGTTCTGGTCTTATCAACTGTAACAGTAAAGTCTTCACCCGCCGGCAAATGGGCATATTCAGTCCACGAATCGCTTTCTTTTTCCTTTGTAAAGAATCTGAACTCGTTGACCTCATCGTTTTTAATCTGAGTCTGTGGCTGACCATTATAAATCTTAGTCACATCCTTAGGTAAGGCAAGAATATATCTTGATATAATCTGATATTTCTGGCCTGTAAGTGAGAAGCTGTAATCAGAAGGTCTGTAATGTGCCGCCAGATTCTCACTCTCGATTACTTCTGCCGAAGCCAGATACTGACCTACGTTTTTCTGACCATTTCTGACAACAACATTAAAATACTCTTTAGGATCAGGAGTATGCTCGTCTGTAATTATTACAACCGGCTTCTGCTCAGTTCCCGTATAATTGTAGTCATAATCATGATTTTCAAAGCTATATGGCTTGTCATCCTCTGAAGCTTCAGACGGCTTCCATTCAACCTCAAGCGGATATGGCTTAATCTGACCTGAAATCTCAAGCCTGTCCTGATTAATAAATCTGTAATTATAATTATTAGTTACTTCATAGAGATCTGTCTGTGCAATCCATAAATCAGTAAGTGTAACACAGGTTGCACCAACGTGGCCATCATAGTCATAAGCTGCTTTAAAGTTAAGAACCACCTTAAGATCCGCATCACAGGCAAGAATACCCTTAATCTGATAATGATCTAATTCTGCTACTGCATTTGGAAGCTTGAGTTCAGGTTCGATTGAATTAACCATAGAGCCTAACTGAAGTCTCTTAAAGTCAGAATATGTCTGATGATTACCTACCCAGCGTCTTGCAAGGCTGTCATCGCCGAAGGAAACGCCCTTAACACTTGCAGAAGCATCATAATACTTTGTGAACGCACTCTTGGCAATTACAGTTACAGGTGCAGGTGTAATCTCCACTGTCTCACTACCGGTTATATCTGCATAGTTAGGTGTATTACTATCTGCATAATAGTAAACAATATGAGGTATTACCGGCTTTGACTCATCCGTCTCGTCAACCAAAACATCTGCGAATTCAATATTATTTGTATAAATCTTATTATCATCATTTTCATCAAGTGCGAGTCTTGCCGCTAAATCCTCTGCTAATATATCTGCGCTGATTACTTTCTTACTGTAGTAATATGTAATATCCGGATTGTAATCACCTGATGAATAGTTTTTATATTCATAATATGCATGCTTATTGGCAACATGTGCATCTGCCGGATCTACAGAATACATATATGACACCGGACTGGTTGAATAATATGTATTATTAGGCAATACATCGAACTTATAAGAACCATGTACCTGGCTTCTTCTATTATTATCAGTTCTGATATTATCAACCACGCAGCGATATACATAGGTACCGGCGTTATTTCCCGTTCCAAATAAAACAGTACCTGAATTGCTATTTGCAATAGGTGTCATATCCTCTGTAGCAATGTCAGTCTCTATGTCATCAGGCACAGTCTCTCCCGGTGCATAATACTTGTAATACCATTTATAGCCCTCAATAGAGTTGGTACCCTGACCATCTGCTCCCCAGTTAATTGTTGCAGTAAATGAATTAGTGCTTTCCTGGGCATAACCATAATAATATGGATTTGCTACCTTATCCTTGCCTGCTGCCGCTGCCTCTTCATCAGTAAGTATTCTGTTTGACTTAACCGTGATACTAGGCTTTGCCGGCTCTCCGGCAGATGTGATGACAACATAGTCAGCCGAGTTCTTGGCAACAATTACATTGTTTTCTTCCGTAAATACAGGTGTAACCAGAAGATTTCCTGAAGCATCCACAATATCTGCTTTGAGTTTATATGCTGCCAAATCATCAGGGCGGCTTCCATCCGCTGCAAACTCATAACCCTCAAGTACATCCTCCGCCTTAAACCAGCCGAGGAATGAATAACCGTTTGGCTGCATTGTCGCAAACAGGTTAACACTTTCACCATAATAATGTTCTCCACCGCCGGAAAGCGCTACACCTGAAGGAATTGTCTCATCAGTTATATTCTCAATAGCATAGGCAAGTGTTCTGATTAAGATAGAACTGCTTCTTGTATAATAATAAACAACTGTAGCATCAAGGTAAGCCTCGAAGGAATCGTCAGCGCCTAAAACGAGCTGAGTTTTTTCATGTGCGTAATTTGTAAACGAATAACCAAAAATATCCGTTGAAATATCAAGAATACAATCCTCAACCTTTATATTCTGTTCTGATTTAACTGAAGAAAGCTCCTCAGTAATTGCAAAAAGGTAGGCTGTCTCCGTAACAGTCTTACTTCCATCAGTATCAATCTTACTGTAATAGTAGGTCTTACCACTTCCATCCGATACTGCTAAAGCCTTGAAGACATCACCAATAGACAATACCTTTGCACTGACAGGAGACTCGCTTCCATCAATATATACAGAGACATTGTCTTCTACACTACCTGCTTCACCGCTTAGTATCTCTTCAGCTGTATCAAGAAGTGCAATATTATAGGTCTTACTGTTATCCTGAAGCATATGTGTAACAGTAAGTTCAATTTCATCCGGTATCCAGTCTGCTGTTGCAATTGTATTGCATGCAGGCATTCTGAACAGAGTTGTTCCCGGATCCTTTATATTTCCATCACTATCATAGGTCGGAACAACATAGCTATACTTATAATCGTCTTTATTTAGTTCTACGCCTGTGCCGGCATCCTTAAGTATCCATCCGTTAAAGATATATCCCTTCTTTTCCGGATCTTCAAGGCTAATCGTAGATCCATAGAATCTTGTGCTAACCTCATCATTACTTATTAGTGCATTATTTCTTCTAACTGTAAGGTTATATTCACTGCACTTATAGTAGGCATACATATTTACCGGAGTAGTTGTAACATACGCCTTTGACTTATTACGCGTATCTGTATCGTCATATTCATATCCGGGAACCTCATATCTGGTATAATCCATTGAGAATTCCTGATATGTCATACTGTATGAAGGACAAAGTGAAGCAAGAATGAGTCCATCATAATACCACTCAGTCTCTTTGCCTGAGTAGGTACTCTTTTCGTCAAACTCATTGACATATTCTACTTCAACATCCCTTACCAGCTTTTCAAATCCACTTCCGGTAATTGCTCCGGATGATGTGCAGTCTGTAAACGGCCAAACAGCCAGATCACTTATATTAACCCATAATTTATTGTCAAGCGCAGGATATTTCTCCGGAAGCTTATAGAAGGCATATTCATTATTCTCAACCGGATCCTTCTCCTTACGTCCATATATTCTGGTAGGACCTGTAATAGCAATCGGATGGAGTTTAACAGTATAATCCTCATCCATATACCAGACTATATGACTACCCTCTTCACATGAGAAGGTATTACATACCATATCCTTAAGTTCAAGCTGCTGCTTATATGCAAGATCATGATGCTTGCAGCCTGTACAGTGTTTACCGTCATAGATAAACTCAAGATAAAAATCGTTATATACATTATAATAATATGCCGTAAAGTCATGCTTAGGGAGTGCGTCTATAGTTACAGGCACAATACCATCAATATATATTTCTGTTGTACCGTTATTAACCTCTACAACACGACCATAGGTTGGCACATGCTCAGTAAATCTCTCTCTACCTATATGTGCCGGGAATTTATTATTATAATTCAATGACAACTGATTACCGTTGTAGTACTGGTTAACTGTATCGGCTGCAAAGAGCATTACATAGCCATTTTCGTCGGTAGCATAAACCGGTGCCTCAGCTGTTCCCTTATTATATAAATAGAATTTTCCTGCTACAGTCGTTCCCGGGCTTGATTCAGTTGTTCCTCTTGTATATGTAACATCAACTGCAACAAAGCCTGACTGAAGCTTCTGTTCTCCACCTTCTGTCTTATATTCGTATTTAAAGTCACCATTTTCATGAAGATATGCAGCTCCGGGATATCTCTCATACTTGGTCTCCAGGTCGTCTCCTATGCCTGGGGTCATATCAAAAATATCGCAGGCATTAGCAACATAAACCTGGAATTCAGAGCCGTATGGTGCAAGCTCAGGATATGTTTCCGACTTAACAACCATATATGCAGAGCTCTCTGACTGCTTCCAGTCATCTCCATCTGCTACACAATGCTCATATTTCATTCTCATGAGATAATGCTTTGTTACCTCCTGAGAGCTGTAATATACATTCACATAATCGCTTGTAAGGCGACCGATATATGATGTTAATACTGATGCCGCATTCAAAGAATATGGCTTTGTGGAAGCAGTAACCCCTGTTCCGTGAGCAGGATCATAATACTTTCTCTCAAACCAGTGTCCGTCATCCTTCAGATAATATCTTCCATAATGAGAAAGAACATACTTATTACTTCTGAAATCAACAATTTTAGATGAATCACTGATTGTTCCACCTGAATGCACAGCTGTCTCTCCATCGAAATAATACAGCTGATCTACGAGATAAGAGGTTCCCCACTTACCCTTCATCTTATTAGTTGCAAAAAGCTGCTTGTCAGCATAATATCTTACTTCATTCGTAATAACCTTTCTGACAAGATTGACTCTAAGAGTCATTATTCCCGTAGTCTCATTATTTACCTTTTTGTTCTCGGTTACTACAGCCGAAAGTAATTCGTGATTAGCCGCGTAATTAGGATTACTCTCATCCTCGCAAAGGTCATTTGCCGGATTATGCTCATAATAATCATGATAATCAAGCGTGCTGACAAGACTACCTATCTGAATATAAGTATTTCCATCATCTGTAGGAAGTCCGGCAGTTGAATCAACAAGCTTAACCATGGTTCCTACATCACCATATCTCTCATAGGTGATTACTTTTTCATATGTACCTGTCGCTTTTTCAAGCGTAACATTCCTGCTAACACCTGAATCGTCCGTAACAGAAACGATTTCTGAGCCCTCGATAGTCTCATAGTATACCTCAATCCTGTACTTAGCCTTTTCTGCTGAGGCGTACTCTCTTGTAATTGCAGCATTACCTGCAGGCATATATTCAGGTCTTGTATCACCGGTACTCCAGTCGATAAAGCTTGCAAGATAATACTTATCCTTTGATGCTTCCGATTCCGGCCATCTCTTGGTCCAATTAATAGAATCGCCTTCTTTGATTGAACCGTCTTCCTGGGTCACTGATGGTCCAAGTGGCTGATAGCCATAATTTTCAAAATAAGACGCCTTATAATCCTTGCCATCGCTGTGATCACCTATAGCAGAGGAATTTTCCGGAGCAAATACATATCCGTAAGGCAGTCTCCACCTTGCACCATCGTCAGTTGTATCCACCACACCATTAGGAGTAAGTTTACCGGTTCCATCATAATATGAACCAAAAAGATGCTTTGCTGACTCACGGGCATCCTTGTAAACATCAAGTGTAATCTCATAAATATTACGCTCATAATAGAAACAGATATAAGTTGGTCCATTTTTGTATTCAGACAAGTCTATATCAAGCGCAGCCAGTTCCTCATCTGTGAAATGCTTCTGAACTGTACCTGTTGCTGTATCATTTGCAGCATTTTCAGCCTGCATAAATTCGTCAAAATCAAAGTCTTCACCATTTACCTTGGTAACCTTGTTTCCGTAATGAATTTCCACTGCTCTTACGGTGAAGCCGTTAATCTCTCTTGCAACAACATCCGTCGCATTTTTTGATGCAGTTTCAGGCTTTGTAAGTGAAGCATTGAGAGTTTCACCAAAGTTGGCTGTTATGACCTCTTCTCTTGCTGTATCACATTCAAAGGATTTGCTTAAGAAGGTAGTTTCCTTCTTAGTCTGATCCAGATTCTGTAGGTAATACTCAACATAGTACTGAATATGATCCGCAGCAAAATAACCTGTTACTGTCAGGCTGTTAGATGGCATAGTAGCAGGTGCCTGTCCGACATCACCCCAGTTCCAGCCTACAAAAGAATAACCTATAGCGCTTGGCTTTTCTTCCTCATTTACGGTCTGACCATAGTAATATTCATCCTCACCGTATTTTTTTACAGTCTTTCCATCTGTATCTGTATAGGTATATGTTATTTTGTATTTATTCAGGTTATAGTACAGACGGATTTCCTGACCATCCTCTGTAGCTGTAATCTCTTCCTGATAATCATCAATGCCTTCCGGGGTACTTGTAAGTGTATATCCCTTTTTATCGGCTCTGATTGCCTTATTTGCATAATTTATTACGGCACCATAAGCAGAGGTAAATTCTGCCGGTGTTGCCTCAACATAAGCAGCTGAAATATCTATCAGTTTGCCATCTTCATCCTTTGTTTCCGTAAGATTCTGATAGAAATATCTTACGTTATAGGTCACCTTTTTATCTGTCCAGCCTGCTTTAAGGGTATCATTTGCATTATTCAGGTATAGACCATTATTTGCATAAATGCCTGTTGCACCTGTCCAGTTAGTAAAGCCATATCCGGCTCTTGTAAACTTATTAGCAGGAATTTCTATTGTTGTATCCTTAAGCTTGAACAGGGTTGGCATAGGTGATGGTTCATCTGAAGCATTATCAGCTCCATTTCCATCAAAGGTAATTGAATAAACTACTACCGGGTCACTACCTGCCCAGTTGCCATCCGTATCCTTAACTACAACATAATATACACCGGCTTCTTTAATATCCTTTGTTATCTGATATGACAGCGGTGCCTTTCCGTCTTCCTTTTTAATTGGAATCCATGTTATATCAGAATAATCATATGAGCTGTCTTCCTTTGCTACTTTGACAATTGAATATGCTGACAAGCCCACATAATCATGAAGTGTTGCCTTAATTACTACGGATTCGTCCTTTTCACCCTGGTAGTAATTCAAATCACGAACAAATGGATTGGTATCATAGACAACCGGATGTATTACAATATGTCTGGGCTCGAAGAGCATTGCATTACTAATATCAAAGCATCCGGTCTTACTGCTGGTTCCATTAGGCCAGTTAGAATAATAGCTTTTGCCGGCATTATACTGAAGTATTCCATCATCATTTCCTATGAAGGAATATGAGTATTCACCAATATAGAAATGGAAGCCTGCAACTGTTTCACAGATTGTATTAACAGTCTGCCCCTGGAAGCAGACCTGGCTATATACAGAATTATTTGAAGCATCCTTTACTACAAATTCACTAACCTTGTCACTTAATTCATCCGGTATCTCTACATCAACCTTAACCGTATATTTAGGGTTAAGCTTTGGAGAAGCATCACTTTCCACATAGTTAGGCTTATCCTCTGCTCCATATACAGGAATTACCTTAATATCAGCCGTATATCCGTACTGAACCTCGGCAGAATCTGCCAGGATCTCATCAATATAAGAAACACTGGTTCCTGTTACATTTCTTGTTGAGCCTTCTACCTTCTCATAAACAATGTTACCACTATCATCCTTAAGGACTTCTCCGTTTTCAGACAGTTTTGTTCTATATAAGGTAACCTCATAAGAAACATTAAGGTCATCTCTGGTAATTGCTATCCATTCAACACTACCCGGTTCTGTTTTAGACCAGGCAAAGGTTGTAGGTGTCTCAAGCTTTGTCTCATTAACGGTCAGAGTACCAAGGACAACTTCAATTTCATAGTTCTTTCCATCCGGATCAGTTGTAGAAGTAAGCTTATATTCACATGTATTATCAACACTACCGATGTCCTTAATTTGTCCTGTGACAGATACAAACTGGAAGGCACCACCGTGAACAAATCCATCACCTGATACTGTATATGTAGCCTTTGTATGCATATTGGCATCATATGCCCAGGTTGCTGAATCTGTTTTAAGAATTATATGTCTCTTCTCTATTGTAAAAATGGACGGTGCTGCAACAATTTCATCATAATTAGTAGTTGCTCCGATAACAGCCCATACATAATATCTTCCGGCATCTTCCGGCCTTACAGTAACTGCCTTTGCTTTATCTTCATCAGAGAGGTTCTCAAAGGCTACAAGCATATCGGCATCTGTTGTTTCCAAATCTGTTGTTTCCAGATAATAGAAGGTAACCTCACCATCCTTCTGGGTATCAACAGATGGGCCGTTTGTCTCAGCATCATATTCACCATACTTCCAGCCTGTTACAATCGTATTGACATCATAGCTTGCCCTTGTGATATAAAATGGTTCTCTTATCTCGCCTGTATAATTGTTAACAAAGGTAATTACAACGGCGGTATCATCCTGATTAGCATTTGTATTATTCCAGTAGCCAACTGTAAAATCAGATTCAGACCCCTGGCCAAGTACTATATTGCCGTCATCTGTCGAAAGGGTAACACTAATAACCGCCGGTTCCTTGGCGGTTTTATCATAAACATATTTCGTCTCTGTCTCTTCAGCGTCGGTTTTCTCAAGAACAACTGTAATTTTGGATCTGTCAATCTTTGACAAATCTGCCTGTAAGACGGTCAGTGTTCCGGATGTGATTGCAACTGCATAATTATCCATAGCAATTGAAGCTGCGTCTGTATCGTAATAAGCCGAATAGGTTCCAACAGCATTACCAATTGTATAGTCAGTCTTAATATTTACAGCATATTCTCCAAAGAGCTCAGTCGCTGTCTTTCCTGCATCCTCTCCGGCAAGACCGGCATCCGATGCGGAATTATCCCCAAAATCAAATTCAAATTCAGGCGCTGCCTCACTAAAATGCGTCTCAGCATCCTTAATTACAAGATTCAGTTTTCTACTTGTTATACTAACAGTAGCTACCGATGAATCTGTTGATATTGGTTCATCAGCTCCCGGTATCGTAATGGTGGCTGTTGCATAATACAGGCCACTGTCTGCAACATCCTTTACCTCATATTTAACCGAACCTACACCTGTAACAGGTGTACCAATCGCCTCGGCTGTAGCAGACTCGTTGGCCTTCCTGTACCACTGCCAACTGATGGTACTATAAGTAACCATTTCATCAATTTCGGCTTCGAGCTCTGTTGCCGTTCCATCAAATGGTCTTGAAACATCTTCAGGGTTTTTAGAAAAACTAATTTCCTGCTGAACCCATTTTGCAAATATTTCATGCTCCTCGCCCTTAGCAAAGCCATCTGAGCCCGGTACAATCTCAGTGATTGCGTCTCCAACAAAATCATCACCTGATTTATCCTTATACCATCCTTCAAAAATGAAACCAATTTTCTTCATATCGTCCTTGACCGGAAGAGTCAGTGTTTCATTATTTAAAAGATGCTTCTCATAGTCTGCATTTGCAGAATCAACATAATATCCCTCAGATGTAATAACCGTAATATAGATATCACCGTTAGTTTCATCTGTAGTTTTTTTCATAACAGAGCAGTTATTATCCTGATCCTTTACATAGAAATAAATGTGTCCTGCATCGACATCATCGATATCAACGGTACATTCAAAATCTTTCCCTATATTAGAAGATGGATTCTCTACAGTTATCCATTCATTGTCAGCAAGGCTATCTGCATCCTCTTTCGAAGAAAATGCATAGGCAGCAATTCCGGTTCCGTCATCCTTGGCAATACCCTTAAGAATTCTGGTTCCATCATCCTTTTCATCAATAGTATATGAGCTGATAATCGGCTTAACTGTATCACTATAATGATATGCAACAGACTTATCAGATACTACTTCCGTATAGTTTGCCTTACCCTTAGCATCAACCTTTTCAGAGGCGACTACCTCAAAATAATAATTTCCGAAGCCTTTTCCCGATGAAATAATATCTGAATACAGGTCAACCGAGAAAACACCATTCTCAACTTCAATTTCATCGAAAGCTTCTTTTTCTTCATCATAATAGAGTTTTAATTTATATTGGAGATTCGTGGATGCCGTAATTGCACGATCGTTGGAGTCAACTGTAACCGGCTCCCATTCAGCAAAGACCTTATCCTTTGTTGATGTGTTCCAAGACAGTCCTGTTGCTTTGCCAAGCTCTGTCTCTTCTATCTTAAGAACATATTCTACAATTCCACCTCTGTCATCGTTCTTAATTCCAAGTGCAGAGTTGTTACCATCATCAAAAAAGATAGCATACTCGCCCACCGGCAAAATTGTATTCGTTGTAATAGGATTGCTCATAAAGCATTCCATACTTATAGAATCAGAAATATCATTATTTTCGTATATTATATTAGAATATAGACAATAATACAGCTGCGTAACATCAGCCGATTTTGATGAATTTATGTTTGAGACGGATCTGAACTCACTCACAGACAGTCCTCGTCCGTATGGAAGCTTATAAGCCAGATTCCAGTCAACCGCTCCGGAACCTGAATGAACTACAGAAAGAGGACTATCACCTAACTGAAGTATATATAGTTCATCCTCGTCATCATCCGAAGGTGTCTCATCTCCCATTATCCCCATACCCATCGCAGGTTTTTCGCTTTCAGTTGTTGCTTCTGACTCTACAGTCGTGTACTCATCTTCTGTTACACTTTCTTCGGTAGACTCATATAACTCTTCTGCATAAGTATATCTCAGGGTATTCCAGTCCGTTCCTATGGATGATAACAATAACAGACCTGCCAGAAATCCGGCAAGCCATCTTTTTGAATTCCTATATTTACTATATTTACTCATGTTATCCCTCATAAAATAACCTTCTATAATATTTCTTCCTCAGAACACAAGGGAGATTTTCTAATACTTCTTTACTATTATCGGCATAAATGCAAAAAAAATAAATACTTTTAAAAAAAATAAGAGGATTCAACGCATTTGCATTGAACCCCCGTTAATTATTACAAAATTATACAAGCTCAAGAAGAACTTCCATAGCACCGTCACCCTTACGCTGACCAATCTTTACGATTCTTGTATAACCACCATTACGTGTAGCATACTTTGGTGCAATTTCATCAAAAAGCTTAGCTGGCATATCGATAGTCTTTGTAGCCTTCTTCTTGCCTGCTGCTTCCTTTGGAACTTCTGTTACAGGGCAGAGAACCTTAAGCATCTGACGACGAGCATGAAGTCTTGAAGGCATATCCTTCTTGATTTCCTTATCGATTTCGTCATAAACAGTTACCTTCTTGCCATCTACAACTTCCTTAACTCTCTTGCCATCCTTGTCCTTGCGGGCAACCTTAGCCTTAACTGTAACTGTCTCGAAGTTATCCTTCTCCTTAACAGCAAGTGCGATAAGACCTTCAGCAATCTTCTTAACTTCCTTAGCCTTAGCCTCAGTTGTTACGATTTTTCCATTATAAAGAAGTGCTGTAACCTGATTCTTAAGTAATGCTCTTCTCTGATCTGATGTTCTGCTTAACTTTCTGTACTTTGCCATAATTACTCTCCTTTGATTAATAGCAACGCCTGTGGACTTACTTGCTAACGGCTGGATGCGAACACAAACACATTGGGTTTACTGCATTCGTAGTTACTTTTTATATACTATTTCTAGCAATACTATATTAGATCTCTTCGCTTGGACTAAGCTGGAGACCAAGATCCTTTAACTTAGCAAGAACTTCATCAAGTGACTTCTTACCAAGGTTACGAACCTTCATCATTTCCTCTGGTGTCTTACCAACAAGTTCCTGAACTGTGTTGATACCTGCACGCTTAAGACAATTATATGAACGAACAGAAAGTTCAAGTTCATCAATGCTCATCATAATGTGTGCCTTTTCACCGGAGTCAACGTCCTTCTTTGCCATTACTGTAGTGCTCTCGCCTACATCTGACAAATCAATGAACAGACTTAAATGCTCATTAAGAACCTTAGCTGCAAGACTTACAGCTTCATCAGGTGTCAATGTGCCATTTGTTGTTACGTCAAGTGTAAGCTTATCATAATCTGTTACCTGACCAACACGTGTATTCTGAATAGTCACATTAACTCTTTCAACTGGTGTATAGATAGAATCAATAGCGATTACTCCAATTGGGAGATCCTCGTTCTTGTTCTTATCTGAACTAACATATCCTCTACCCTTTGTAATTGTAAGCTCCATATATAACTTTCCGCTACTAAGAGTTGCAATTACCTGGTTAGGATTCATAATCTCAATATCAGAATCAACACGGATGTCTGAAGCTCTAACAACGCCCTCACCCTCGAAATCGATGATTGCTGTCTTAGGCTCGTTTGACTCACTGCTGTTCTTAATAGCGAGGTTCTTGATGTTCATAATAATCTCAGTTACATCTTCCTTAACACCAGGAATCGAACTGAACTCATGTAAAACGCCTTCAATCTTAACCTGGCTCACTGCTGCGCCCGGAAGTGAAGAAAGCATAATTCTGCGAAGTGAATTTCCAAGTGTAATTCCATAGCCTCTCTCGAGTGGTTCTACGACGAACTTGCCATACTTCTTATCCTCAGAAATCTCTGCAATTTCAATATTTGGTCTTTCAAAATCAAACATCTAATACCCTCCAATCACGATTATGATTCAATATCTGCAGTTACTTACTACTTATTACTTAGAGTATAACTCGACGATAAGCATTTCGTTTACAGGAACATCGATCATGTCACGTGTAGGTAAGTTCTTAACTGTACCAGTAAGGTTGTCAAGGTCAACATCCATCCATTCAGGAACAAGTCTTCCTGCTGTTACTTCAACGATATCCTTATATCTCTGAAGAGACTTAGACTTCTCTCTGATCTCAATCTTGTCGCCAGCCTTGATAAGGTATGATGGAATATTTACACACTTACCATTAACAAGTACATGCTTATGATCAACAATCTGTCTAGCTTCTCTACGAGTTCTAGCAAATCCCATTCTGAAAACTACTGCATCAAGTCTGCTCTCAAGGATAATCATAAGGTTCTCACCTGTCATACCCTTCATTCTATCAGCTCTGTCATAGTAGTTACGGAAAGGCTTCTCTAAAACGCCATAGATGAACTTGGCCTTCTGCTTCTCGCGAAGCTGTAAGCCATACTCGCTCATCTTCTTGTTTCCATGAATCTTCTGTCTGTTTGACTTCTTGTCATATCCCAAGAATGTAGGATCAAGATCAAGTGATCTACATCTCTTAAGGACCGGTGTACGATTTACTGCCATTTTTATTCTCCTTAAATAGTGTTGTTTACAGCAAAAGGAGCTAACCCCTTATGCCTTCATTCCAACGTTTATAGTTACCTAATTTATTCTCTTATCGAGAATCTTCAAACCGCTTCTTTTATGCGACTCGAATAGAAATCCGTAAATGATTTCGATTAGACACGACGTCTCTTTGGAGGACGGCATCCATTGTGTGGTACTGGTGTTACGTCGCGGATTGACTCAACCTGAAGACCAGCTGCTGCAAGAGCTCTGATAGCTGCTTCACGTCCTGAACCTGGACCCTTAACGAATACATCAACCTTCTTAAGACCATGGATAAGAGCTGCCTTTGTAGCTGTCTCTGCTGCCATCTGAGCTGCATATGGTGTAGACTTCTTAGATCCTCTGAATCCAAGTCCACCGGCTGATGCCCATGAAAGTGCATTACCCTGATCATCTGTAAGTGTTACGATTGTGTTGTTAAAGCTAGCCTGGATATGTGCCTGACCATGCTCAACGTTCTTCTTAACACGCTTCTTTGTTACCTTCTTTGCTGCTGTTTTAGCCATTTTTATTACCTCTTTCTTCCTATTTAACCTACACGGGTTAAAGATGTGTAGAGAGACGGGCTATTCCGTCTCTGACAGTAAGAAAATCTTACTTACCAAATCATTCAGTACTACTACTGACTTATCACATAAAAATCCTAATTACTTCTTCTTGTTAGCAACTGTTCTCTTAGGACCCTTACATGTTCTTGCGTTTGTCTTAGTCTTCTGACCACGACATGGAAGATTACGTCTATGACGAATTCCTCTGTAGCAACCAATCTCCTGAAGTCTCTTAATATTAAGAGCTACATCTCTACGAAGATCACCTTCTACCATGTACTCAGCATCGATAACTTCGCTGAGCTTCTTAACTTCATCATCTGTAAGGTCTCTTACACGAGTATCAGGATTAACCTGTGCCTTCTCGATGATTTTTGTTGCGCTTACGCGACCAATACCATAGATATATGTGAGACCGATTTCGATTCTCTTATCTCTTGGTAAGTCAACACCTGCAATACGAGCCATATTTTTCTCCTTCTTTCTGCAGTCCTTCTGACTGCCCTACTAATTGATTGGGGTGGGGTCTTACTACCACCCAGCCGGCATCTACCGACCGTTCCGATACTGTGCTTCATTATTCTCGGTATCAATATGTATGTTCCGTGGCTTCCGGATCTATAATCATATCTTCTTTACTGAATAATGGGACGGGTAATTAATTAACCCTGTCTCTGCTTGTGCTTAGGATTCTCACAGATAATTCTGATAGATCCTTTTCTCTTAATAACTTTGCACTTTTCACAAATCGGCTTTACTGATGATCTAACCTTCATATTTAGACCCTCCTTTCCATAAAAAGACCGAGTATCATTATAGCAAATGGTTTTCTGCTTTGCAATACCTATTTTTTACTTATTTTTAAAAACTTCATAACTTGGTAGCAATTTACCTTTGCAAGAGATATACATTATGTTTCATTCGTCTTCTATCGTAACACAGGCCGCCACTCCCTTCGCCTCGCTTGCTCGGCTACGCTCGTGCCGTCTTGCTCCGCACATACACGTAACACAGGCCGCCACTCGTTCCGCTTCGCCTCTCTCGTGTCGTCTTGCTCCGCAAGAAAAATAAAAAAGCAATTAGTTCCCTGTAAGCGAGCTTACGGAACTAATTGCTTCCTTATTTTGCCTGTGTTACTTATCTCGCCATATGATTCTTCCCTTAGAGAGGTCGTATGGACTCATCTCAAGGGTAACCTTGTCACCAGGAAGAATTCTGATGAAATTCTGACGAAGCTTTCCGCTGATATGTGCAAGAACTACATGTCCGTTCTCAAGCTCCACCTTAAACATTGTATTTGGCAGTTTTTCAACAACTGTTCCTTCAATTTCAATTACATCACTCTTTGACATTCACTATCTCCTTCAAATCTAATAAAATGAGTTTCTTCTTATAATAATGTAAGTATCTCTGGCTCACCGTCTGTAATAAGAATTGTATTCTCATAATGAGCTGACGGAAGTCCATCTTCAGCAACAACTGTCCAATCATCATCAAGCCACTCAACATCCGCACGTCCCATATTAATCATAGGTTCAATTGCAAGTGTCATACCGGGCATTAACTTAGGACCTCTTCTTGCCTGTCTAAAATTTGGAATCTGCGGATCCTCATGAAGATGAGTTCCTATTCCGTGACCCACAAGTTCTCTAACTATTCCATAGCCGAATTGTGATACATAATCATCAATTGCATTTGAGATATCAAAAAGATGATTACCTGCTTTGGCCATTTTGATTCCCTCAAAAAAAGCCTGCTTTGTAACATCCATAAGCTGCTGAACTTCCTTGCTAACCTGTCCTACAGCATAAGTTCTTGCAGCATCCGAATGATATCCCTTGTATATAAGTCCTGCATCCAGACTAACGATATCACCTTCATTGATTACCCGTTTACCCGGAATACCATGCACGACCTCTTCATTGACCGATACACATATACTTGCCGGATAACCATTATAATCAAGGAAATTAGGTACACAACCGAAACTTCTGATAAGATCATCGCCAATTCTGTTGATATCCATTGTTGTCATTCCCGGTTTGATCTGCTTGCCCAATTCATCATGGACCTTAGCCAAAATCTTACAGGACTCTCTCATTAACTGTATTTCTCTTTCAGATTTGATTGTTATAGCCATACGCTTCTGCCCTCAAATTAGCCTAAAAGCTTTGTAATAGCAGCAAATACATCCATCATATCAACTGTTCCATCAACAGTGTTAAGGATTCCCTTTGCTGTATAATATTCAATAAGTGGCTGTGTCTGAGCATGATATACATCAAGTCTCTTTTTAACAGTCTCCGGCTTATCATCATCACGAAGAATAAGCTCAGCACCACATTTGTCACATATTCCCTCTGTCTTTGGCGGAACGTGTACAAGGTGATATGTGGCACCACATGTTACACAAGCTCTACGTCCACCCATACGATTAATAATATTCTCATCCGGAACATCTACATCAATCGCAAAATCGATCTTCTCTCCAAGCTTTGTAAGTGCCTCATCAAGAACCTCAGCCTGCGGAATTGTACGTGGGAATCCATCAAGAACATATCCATTCTTGCAATCATCCTGTGCTACTCTGTCAAGAAGAATCTTTACAGTGAGTTCATCCGGAACAAGCTGTCCCTGATCCATATATTTCTTAGCTTCCATACCAAGTTCAGTACCACCCTTAATGTTGGCTCTGAAAATATCTCCTGTTGAGATATGTGGAATACTGTATTTTTCAGCAATCATCTTTGCCTGTGTACCCTTACCTGCACCAGGCGCACCTAACATAATAATTTTCATTTATTTAATCTCCGTATTATAAACGCGTTAATGGACAAGGCGGTTACCCACCTTGTCCCTATTTACATAACACTGACTAACTTAGTCATTAAGGAATCCTCTGTAATTTCTTACAAGCATCTGCGATTCAACCTGCTTGATTGTTTCAAGGATTACACTGACAATAATGATAATACTTGTACCACCGAATGAAACACTTGCATTGAAGAGTCCATTGAAAACAAATGGTAATACACCTACGACTGTTAATCCACATGCACCAATAAAGATGATGTAATTAAGAATCTTTGTAAGGTAGTCACTGGTTGGCTTACCCGGTCTGATACCCGGAACAAAACCACCATTCTTCTTCATACTGTCTGCAATCTCTATAGGATTGAATGTAATTGATGTATAGAAATATGCAAAAAAGATTACTAATAATATGTACACTACAAGTCCAATTGAGTACTGTGGTGTCTTAATCTTAACCCAGTTACTTGAGCTAAGGCCCTTCATAATCTCTGCCCAGAAGCCTGATGCATTAACACCACAAAGCTGACAGATGATAATCGGGAATTCCATAATGGAACTTGCAAAAATAATCGGGATAACACCGGCAGTGTTAACCTTAAGCGGAATATTAGTTGTCTGTCCGCCTACCATCTTACGTCCCTGCATCTTCTTTGCATACTGTACAGGGATACGTCTCTCACCATCATTTAAGATTATAACAAGTACAACCATTAAGAAGATGATAGCAAGAATAATTGCTCCGGATAAAACAGCAAGTGCGATTGGCTTATCCTTAACAAACTGATTAAAGAGACCAGTAATGTCCTGAGGTATACGTGAAATAATATTGATAATAAGTACTATAGAAATACCATTACCTACACCATTCTCTGTAATACGCTCACCAATCCACATAAGCACTGCACTACCTGCTGTAAGTGCAGCAATAACTGTAATTACATTAAGAGCATTAAATGTCTCTAAAAGTCCACTTCTACCGAATCCAATAGCCATAGCTGTTGATTCAATAAGTGCAAGTCCGACAGTAACGTAACGTGTGATAGAAGCTATCTTCTTACGACCGTCTTCTCCCTCCTTCTGCATCTCTTCAAGCTTAGGAATAGCAATTGTCATCAACTGCATAATAATTGAAGATGTGATGTAAGGAGTAATATTTAATGCAAATACAGACATGTTCAGGAATGAACCACCTGTGAATGCATCAAAGAAATTGAATGTATCTCCGCTCTGCGCTGCAAACCATCTGGCAAAATACTCACGATCTACACCAGGTACTGGAAGCTGTGATCCTAAACGGATCACAACTAACATTGCAAACGTAAACAAGAGTTTCATACGTATTTCTTTTATCTTGAACGCATTTCTCAGTGTTTTAAACATTAAATCACCTCTGCTGTTCCACCAAGTGCCTCAATCTTTTCTACTGCTGATGCGCTAAATGCATTAGCCTTAACATTGAGCTTCTTAGTAAATTCTCCGTTTCCGAGGATCTTAACTCCGTCTCTTGGATTCTTAATGAGACCAACTTCAACCATCTTCTCGATAGTAACTGTTGAGCCTGATCTGAATCTCTCTAACTCACTGATGTTAATAGCTACGATATCCTTAGAATTGCGGTTTGTAAAACCTCTCTTAGGAAGTCGTCTATATAATGGCATCTGACCACCTTCGAAACCGATTCTTGGTGCTCCTGAACGAGCCTTCTGACCCTTATGGCCCTTACCAGCTGTCTTGCCATTTCCTGAACCGTGTCCACGACCTCTTCTAAAATTATCACTATGCTTAGAGCCAGCTGCTGGCTGTAAATTAGATAATTCCATGGTACACCTCCTTCTTTGATTATTCTGCGTCTTCTACCTTGAGCATATATCCAACCTTCTGGATCATACCCTTTGTACATTCGTTGTCTGGTAATAAAACAGACTTATTCATCTTAGTAAGACCCATTGCTTCGATTGTTGCTCTGTTCTTTGGAACAGCACCGATAGGAGACTTAACTAATGTAATCTTTAACATTTTCTGCTTTGCCATTGTCTATTCCTCCTATGCCATGAGTTCTTCTACTGACTTGCCTCTCATCTTAGCAACCTCAGCCGGATCCTTAAGATTAGCGAGACCTGCGATTGTAGCAAGTACAACATTCTGCTTATTATTTGAACCAAGTGACTTTGTACGAATGTTCTTGATTCCAGCAAGCTCACATACGCTACGAGCAGGACCGCCGGCGATAATACCGGTACCTTCCGGAGCCTTCTTAAGCAATACTGTTGCAGAACCAAACTTTCCTAAATAATCATGTGTTACTGACTTGTTCTCATCAAGAGCTACAGTTACAAGATTCTTAATAGCGTCTTCCTTACCCTTACGGATAGCTTCTGGGATTTCAGTTGCCTTTCCCAGACCTGCGCCAACGTGTCCGTTGCCATCACCAACTACAACTAATGCAGTGAAGCGCATGTTACGACCACCCTTAACAACCTTTGTTAC
>JAGHUN010000087.1 GCA_018064805.1 Candidatus Colinaster scatohippi | reverse complement strand
CATAATTATAGCATAACCCCCTCATCTTGACGAGGTTCTTCCAAAAATCTTCGATCCTCAGATGTAACAATAACCCTATCTATTCCATCAATGATTTTTCCGATTACAGTTGCCGGAATTTCTTTTTCATGAAGTCCTTTTATCATCGACTCAGGATTATCCGTTACAATAAGCAACGCTCCATCCGATCTGAGTTTATATGGGTTAATATCAAAGAATTCGCATACTTCTATCGATTCCTGTCTGATTGCTATATCTTTCAGATTTACTTCAAGTCCGACACCATTTTTATCAGCCAACTGCCATAAAGCGGCAAAAATACCTCCATCCGAACAGTCATTCATACATATGGCGCCAGACGTAACCGCGACTGCAGCCTCCGGTAATATGCTATAAAACTGTTCCAGTTCTATCGCATCATCTATTATAAACTGCGGATATTTTTCTCCAATTTCCTCTCTATACTTATCAGCAAGTCTGGCTCCACCACTCATTGCTGCCCATTTGGTCATAACTATAGAATCACCGGGATTAGCCCTTTTTGCCTTCCAGTCACCTTTTTTTGCCATTACGCTTGCGCTTATTATCGGATATTTTAATTCTTCCACACTTTCAGTATGTCCACCGGATATTACAATCCCCATTTCATTGGCTGCATCTACCGCATTACCAATTATTCGCTTTAACTTAGCTTCCCGCATATATTCAGGCATCGTAACTGTAAGCGTTACTGCCAGTGGTTTCATACCTTCTGCTGCAGCATTATTACATGCTCTGATAATTGCATGCTTTGCACAATTATCAGTCATCTCATCTGCAACATATCCGCAAAAAATAGCGCAGTCTGACCCTTCAGCTGCGCTATTTGTAATATTATCTTTTATTATTTTCAAAACAGATCTTTTTAATATATTTTCAGATACTTTTCCTTTTTTCATAAATTCATTCCATTATGGATTGGCATCTGTTGGCGGTGGCGCTGCCGCCGCTGCCCAAGTTGCCGCAACAACCTTAACATAATCAATACTTCCGGTTGCAATTGCCTCTGCCATCTGGGCTGCTGCCTCAGAATTGGCTGTAGCAATTCCTACAACCGCCGTTCTTGGTACCATTTTATAATTACTTGTATTGAATACTTCCCTGCTCTGCTCAACATCATCAATCTTAACAATCTTGATTAACTGAGCCTTATAACCTGTATGAGCTGACTGAACAGATACATAGCCTACCGGATACGCTGATGAAGGAATAATATTTTCAAGCTCTGCAGGAGTAGTTTCCAGCACTTCACTCTCAAACTCTATAGTTCTGTTAGCCGGCCTGGTCTCTTTACCATAAATATTGAAAACAATTCGCTTCTCATCGGTTGTATAACCTTCTATATATATAGGATACTCTGTGTTATTTTTAAACTTAAAATCCTTACCGGCAGACTCAGCAATCGCCGCATCCGCAGATGCCGGCACATAAGTAACAATCATCGAATGATTATTTCTCTCCGTAATCTCAAGCTCCGCCCTTATTACAGCATTATAAAGCGTTGTCGATACCTGACATATACCGCCACCAAGACTTTCTACAACAAGTCCATTAGCATATGATCCCGCCATCCTATAACCATTTTCAACAGAGAATGGCTTAATATGATCATACATAGAGAACTCTTCACCCGGATATAGGGTTGTTCCGTTTACCAGACGGCATCCATTAGCAACATTTGTGCTTCTGTCTTCTCCTGATGTCTTATATGATGTAGAAAAAGTTGCAAGCAGGTCCGTGATTTGTGACAAATCCTCTGCATTACCAAGTGGCTTATCCACCCTAACCGGCAGTGTCACCTCGCCATCCTGCCCATTCCACTCATTCAGTATATATTTATAGAGGAAATCAACAGCCTCGTCCTCATCTATTACGATTCCATCGCTTCCACCAACAATATTGAAACCATCTTCAGTCTTTTCCAGAATCGAATTCTCAGCCTCTTTATTATAAATAAGACACTCTTCTTCAACAAAACTCCTTAACGCCTCTTCATCTAGGGAATATACCAAATCGAATTTGGCACCGGTCTTTTCGAGATCCTTTTTTTCCTTATATCTTTTAACAATATTACCTTTCGTACCCATAGATGCAACTTCAGATACAATTTTCGGATTCATCCATGTAAGGCCAATCCTACTCATACTCAAATCTGCTGTCTTATCATCTATACATACTACCTTCAAAGTAGCATTTTTAGCTGTAACTACAGACTCTGTCACGGCATCCTCCGCCTGTTTTACAGTCATCCCGGATATATTAATATCTCCAATTATAATTCCGTTCTGTACCACAGAATTATCCGCTTTAGACATAAACGGGATTAACAGAGCCAGTAATGAAATTGTAGTCAAAGCCAAAAATAATCTCTTCATTTTATTCTTTCAAAATATGCTATACTAACTACATAAGTGCTGTAACTACTACCGGTATTACCATTGCAAGAACCAGTATTAGTATTATTACAGTTGAAACGATTCGTTTTGTTTTATTGTTCATATTGAACATATTTAGAGCTCTCCTTTTGGGGAAATTACACATATCTACATTGGAGATTATATATGAATATACTTGCATTTACAAGCAGATTTCCATTATTCTTTTCATTTATTATTTTAATTCTGATTTTGGGCCATAATATGCGAAAAGCAGACCGCAAAAACAGAAAAAGTAAGGATGAATTTATGGCAAGGGAAATTCTTGCTAACAGTACTCGTCGAAAACCTCTTGATACTGTCGACTATATTTTAATTCCATATGATTCATTCCCTATTGAAGTAGAGAAGGACGATGAGATAATATCTGAATGTATAAAAGACATTGGTTATCTTAGGGATGTACCCATAGCGAATTTTACAGGATTAACCAACACTGACCTTAAACTTGAATACGGTGCGCCTAATATTACTCACCTTACAAAATGCGATAATGATTATACGGTTCTTGCGCGCACAATTCAGAATTGGGCAGAGCGACTTCATGAGCTTGGGCATGATGATGATGCACTTACATTGCTGGAATTCATCATTAAAACCAGAACTGACGTAAGCTCCAGCTACTACCTTGCTGCTAAGATTTATTCAGAAAAAGAAGATTATGCCAAAATAGCCTGGCTAAAGAGAACTGCCGAAACACTCAACTCAATGATGGCAGGACCTATTCAAAATAAACTTAATGAGAAATATCCTGATATTTCTGCATACTAGTATATTTTTTCATATACTTATGCTTTTTTCTTTTTTGCCTTGCCTGCCGATGGGCAAATATCATTTAAAAAGCAATTAGCACAATCAGGATTAATAGCCTTGCATATTGTTCTTCCAAGCCTGATAATATGTATATTCCAGAGTATCCAGTGATCCTCTGGAATTTTTTTCATCAAATCGTATTCTATCTTTACCGGATCTGTTTCTTTTGTCACACCCAACTTATTAGAGATTCTTTTTACATGAGTGTCTACAACAACACTTGGGATACCATAGATGTTGCCTCTTATAACATTCGCAGTTTTTCTTCCTACTCCCGGCAATTCAGTGAGCTTATCTATATCTGAAGGAATCTCTCCGTCATATTTTTCCATAAGCATTTTACAACAGGCAATTATATTTTTGGCCTTATTATGAAAAAAACCCGTTGGCCGTATATCTTCTTCAAGTTCCTTTTGATCTGCTTCTGCAAATGCTTGAACTGTTGGATATTTCTTAAATAATTCTTTTGTAACAATATTTACCCTTGCATCCGTGCACTGGGCACTTAATATTGTTGCAATTAGTAATTGCCAGGCATTCTCGTGGTCAAGGTAACACTTAAAATCGGTTCCGTATTCTCTATCTAATTTTTCCAATATTGCATCTATTTTTTTCATATATCGCACTCTGTCCTATTATGCATTCAATTTTATTTATAGTTTACTTACACAATAGCATATTTCTTAAACCGCGATAAAACACGCTTCGCGAGTTTTATCCGCTGATTAGCGGTCGTCAGATGTCATTGCATACAGGTATGCACTCCATCTTCCTCGTCGCTATAACAAAAAAGGGACCCGCCATAGCAGGTCCCCGATAATCGTTTTACATATGGAAAATTCCAAGTGACTTATTAAGTCTTTCTGCAAGAATTGTAAGCTTATCAGCTGATTCAAGCAATGAATTCATCGTATCACTCATACTATCAACGGTATCAATTGTACCTTCTGCTGAACGAGCTGTCTTCTCTGAAATCTCAGCAAGGGTAATAACCGAATCCTTAATATCGTGGCTCGAATCACGAAGTTCATCAACCTTACCACTAATATTGCTGATTCCTTCAAGAGACTTATCAACACTATCAGATACATGCTGCGACTGAGCTTTAGTCTCATCGAGCTTAACCTGCTGAAGATCCATATCATTATATACGTGCTGCATAATTCCTTCAGTCTCTTTAGATACATCCATAACTTCCTGAATAATTACGCCGATTTCTTTTGCTGAACTATTAGACTGATCAGCAAGCTTCTTAATCTGTTCTGCAACAACTGCAAATCCACGTCCGGCCTCACCTGCTCTTGCGGCCTCAATTGAAGCATTAAGTGAAAGAAGGTCTGTCTCATCTGCAATATCAGAAATAAGAGTTATAGCCTTTTCAATACTCTGAACAGAATCATTCATACGTACAATCTGCTTAGAAACCGAATCGAGTGATTCTCTTGTTCTGTCAGACTGCTTATTAAGTTCCTCAACGATATCTCTGTTCTTCTGCTCTGCAGCTGCCATTGATTTGGCATATGTAACAAGATTAACCATATCATTCTTGATATTCTTAATCTCTTCATTCATATCTGTAACGCCATCACTTGTAACCTTAGCATCCACTGCCTGACTACTTGCACGTTCAGCAATCTGCTCTGTAGCATGAACAACCTCACCTACAGTTCCCTGTGTATCCTGTGCTACCTTAACAAGATCTCCGGCAGACCCCGAAAGATCATTTGCAGCATCTACGATATTAGTTACGATATCGCTAAGGCTATTCTGTAAATCTACAGTTGCACGATAGATATCACCGATTTCATCTGCTCTCTTAACAAGACTCGCGTCAGTTTCTGTAGCAAGATCACCATCCTTAACCTTATCAAGATATTTCTTAATCTTGGTCATGGCACCACCCATCTTTCTGGAAATAATAAATGCGAATATACCCGCAAGTACCATGAAAATGAGTGAAACGATAAGAATGAGTACTGTTTGTGTACTTGTTGTCTTCTTTACTGTATCTGAAGGAGTACCTACCTCAATAGCACCAATAACCGAACCATCTGAGTTTATAAGTGGAAGATAATACAAATAATGTAAATCAATTGACTTATCAACCTCTACTCCCTTTAAGAATACCGGCTCACCGGTAAGGAACTGCTGATAAAGTTCATCATCAATCTTAGTACCATTAATACGTCTACCTGCACCATTATCCTTCTTAAAAGTGGTAATAAGACGCATATTCTCATAGATGAATGTAATCTGGAAACCTGTCTGCTCATAAAGGGCATCAATCAACTGAGTCTTTCCGGAAATAGTAGTCTCACCCTTTGTTACTTTACCGCCCTTTCCTTTACTATAGTCACCCTCGTAAAGGTTAGTATATGTTTCACTAACAGATGATGCAACAATCTTAAGAGCCTTTTCAATTTCATTTTCAATAGAACTCTGAAGTGTATTAACGGAAAGCAAAACAATAACTGCCGCAACAACAAGCATTGGTGCAACACATGCCGAAATAAGCTTGACAGTAATACCAACCTTTATTGGCTTCTTTTCTTTTTTAGCTTTCTTAGCCTTTTTATCTTTATTACCTGCATCTGCTTCAGAATTCTCTTCTGCTGACTCTGCTACTGTTTCTGCTTCATCAACTGCTGCTGCGTCAAGCTCAGCTATTATAGCATCAATGTCATCAGATGAAGTATCACCGGCTTCTTCTGTTGTTTCCTCAACCACTTCAGCAGCCTCATCCTTACCAGCTTTCTTTTTTCTAAAGAAGAGCTTATTTTTACGCTCTTTCTTCATTGATTCAGCCTTCTCTAACTGCTCCGCATGCTTTTCTTCATAGCTTTCAGCTGATGGCTCAATCTCAATGTCCACTTCATCCAAAATCAAATCATTATTCTTATTCTCGTCCATCATGTAACCCCACTAAATTAATGTTACCACAGTAACTCAATAATAATGAAACATTTTGTCATTATTAAAAAGCCACCCAAACAGATTATACCATTTGGGTGGCAATTTGGCTATATATTATAGTACTAATGTATTAAATATCAAGAATTTATAATTAGCCCTTAACACTACCTACCGCTACACCACCAACGATATATCTTGATAAGCAAAGATATACGACAATTACAGGTGCAATAGAAAGAGCGATAGATACATAAACCTGACCCATATCAAACTTAAGGAAGTCTGCAGATCTTAACTGTGCAATCAAGATTGGAAGTGTCTTCTTAGTATCTGTATGAAGTACAAGTGCAGGAGTGAAGTAATTGTTCCAGTTAGCAACGAAACAGAAAATCATCTGTACTGCGATTGCAGGCTTCATAATAGGTAAACTAATTGAATTAAAAGTCTTCCATTCAGGTGAACCATCAATTCTTGCTGCTTCTACAATAGCATGTGGCAAAGCACTCTCCATATACTGATGCATATAGTAGAATGTTGCAGGTGCTGCGATTGCAGGAATAATAAGCGGAAGGAATGAATCATTCATACCAATTCTTGTAATCAACTTAATGAAACCAAGAGCTGTAACCTGTGTAGGAATCATCATAACTGCAAGAATAAATGTAAAGATTGCCTTCTTAGCCTTGAAATCATATACATAAATAGCATACGCTGTCATAGCTGAGAAGTATACACAGAGTACTGATGCTGTTGTTGCAACAATGAAACTGTTAAGCATACCTCTAAAGATAGGCTGTGTTCCATGAAGTACTCCATTAATATTCTTAACAAGGAACTTACTTGGAATAAGTGTAAATCCTCTGGTTAATTCTGCATGTGATCTGGTTGAGTTAATAAACAGTAAGTAGAACCAGAACAGGCAAAGGAATGTCAAAAGTATTAAAACTACATATGCGATAACTCTTCTGGCGAATATTCCTAATCCGCCTTCTACGTCATTATATTCTTCGTTTGGCATCTTACTTACCTCCTTAGTTTTCTTTCTGTGTTGAGAACTTGAATACAAATATACTCAGTATACCGGTGATAATGAACAGGAATACTGACATCGCACCACCAAGACCATAGTTCTTAGAGTACAGGTGCTTGTTCAAGTACATAATCATTGTCATCGTGCTTCTCATAGGATTACCTTCACCATTTGTTAAAATCTGTGGTACATCGAACATCTGGAGACCACCGATAAGTGATGTAATCATAACATAAACAAGAATTGGTCTAAGCAAAGGTAATGTAATCTTAAAGAATACCTGTGTTGATGTAGCGCCATCAACCTGAGCAGCTTCAAAAAGTGCACCATCAATACCAAGCATACCTGCCATAAGAAGAATTGTTGTATTACCGAACCACATAAGGCAGTTCATGAAAGCAACAAGAGTTCTCGCTGAGATTGTATGTCCCAAAAACTTGTATGGCTCTGATATGATTCCCATCTGCTGAAGCATTGAGTTGATAGGTCCGATATCAGAGAACAATGTAAAGAATAACATAGCAAATGCAGATGCCATAATAAGGTTTGGCATATAAATTACAGTCTTAAAAAATCCGCTTGCCTTAATTCTAAGTCTTGTATCAGCAAACCATGCTGCAAGAATGAGTGAAATAACAATCTGCGGAATAAAACCTGCAATCCACATAACCATAGTATTAGAGAAATACTTAGGAATATCACCATTTGAGAAAATAGTTATAAAGTTTTCAAACCCTACAAAATTAGGTCCAACCTGCTTAAGACCCGAACGATAATTCTCAAAGAATGAATTGTAGATTGTTGTAAAAAGTGGAATTAACTGGAAGATTGAATATACAACAACGAAAGGAATTAAGAAAATATAACCCCACTTGTTGTATTTAACAACCTGGCTGGTAGCCTTTTTTTCTTTAGCCATTAACGTAGCCCCCTTGTCTTTATTTTCTGCCTTTACCAGAGCTAATGAAAGAACCCAAACCCATCATTCTTTCATTAGCTCTGCTATATTAGAAAAAAAAAGAGTAGTAAATGTGCCTGCCTGCAAGAGGCAGGCACAAAAATCTACTCTGTAATTACCAAGTTATATACTAATAATTAGTATGTAAGCTCTGGATACTTCTCTGTTACGCTTGTGTAGAAGAGCTCAAGTGCTTCTTCGTATGTAGCGTTACCATCGAAGTACTCCTTCATAGCGCCCTGGAATGACTCGTTACATCCCTGATCGTAGTTAGAAAGGTTAGAAAGGTCGATTGTCTCAACACCTTCGCAGAACATACCAAGTGCATTCTGTCCACCAAGAACTGCATCGCCGTAAGAAGCGTCAGCAGCCATAGTCTCCATAGATGGCTTGTTGTTTACGAAGTCATTGTCAGCCTTAACGATCTCGATCATAACATCAGGGTTACATGTAAGCTGCTTCATGATGTCACCTACAAGGTTAGCATTGTCTGTACCTGTAGCTGCGCAGATCCATGTACCACCCCAGAAGAATCCCTGAGGTCCCTTACAAGCTCCCCAACCACCTGCATGAGCGATTGAGTCTTCAGCGTCAGCTGCCATACAGAAGTCGATAAGCCATGCTGGTCCAAAGTAGCAGAATACCTTTCCTTCTGGATAGAAACCTGCTGACCAGTCATCTGACCAAAGATCAGCTGTACCTGTCTCACCAGCGTCAACCATTTCCTTAGCCATGTCAACCCATGCCTTGATGTTAGCGTCAACGTTGATTGTGTTACCCTCTACCCACTTAGATGTTACGTTGTTAGAGAATACACGGAATGAGTCATTAGCTGTAGCTGTCATCTTGTAACCAGCTTCCTTCATTGTAGCTGCTGTAGCCTTGAATGTAGCCCAGTCATTTACAGCCTTCTGAACTTCTGCTGGATCATCAGAACCAAGTACTTCTGTAGCTGCTGCTCTGTTGTAGATAAGAACACCAGGACATCCCTGCCAAGAAACACCCTTAAGAGCTCCGTTTGAATCTGTTACAACGTCCTTTGTATACTGATACTGATCAGCTACATCTGCGTCTGTAACACCACAAGCTGAAACTGGAAGTGTGTACTCGCCATCTACATACTTAAGAGCGTAGTCAGCCTCAACAAGGAAAAGGTCAACCTTGTCATCATCTGCTGCATCAGCCTGAGCGAGAAGTGTCTCGTCAAGGTTGTTCTGGTATGCATTGTCATCAGATGGTGTAATGTTCCATACAACTTCTACATCACCGATTGTACCGTGTGTAGCATCTGTCTCTGTGTAACCTGGGTAATGGTCTGTAAGTCTGCTCTTGAACTCTTCGTTCCAGCAGTAAATGTTAAGAACCTTACCTGTGTCTGCTGCAACCTCAACAGCCTCTTCAACTGCTGCATCATCTGCTGCAGGAGCTGCTGCGTCGTCTGCTGGAGCCTCAACTGCTGCGTCATCTGCTGCAGGAGCCTCTGTTGTTGCTGTGTTACCACATCCTACTAATAAAGCAGAAACCATGGCAACGCTCAGTAATGCGCTGAGTAATTTCTTTTTCATTATAAAACCCTCCATTTTAA
>JAGHUN010000059.1 GCA_018064805.1 Candidatus Colinaster scatohippi | reverse complement strand
TCAAGAGACTTGAAGCCTTCCATGTTAAGTCCTGAATAGTGAACGAATACATCGTTGCCTGACTCGTCACAGATAAATCCGTAACCCTTCTGGTTGTTAAACCACTTTACTGTACCTTTGTTCATGTCAAAAGTCCTCCAAAAAAATAAATGCGTTGTATGTTCTACAACAAAAATAGAATATCATAATGGCACAAAAAAGTACAGATAAAAAAGACAAAATTTGATAAAAATGAATATATTTGATATTATAGCATTTATGGAGGTATTGTAGTGGGTAAGGGCAGAAAAAGGAAGCGTAAAGAGAACTATTACGTGGTTACAATATCAGATAATCCAAAGGCATCCACACATGCAATGAGAATGACTCAGGGGAGCAGATACTTCTGGAGTGTCGTTATTTCGGCTCTTTTAGTGGTTCTTGTTTTTTTTGTTGCTTTACTGAATTACCGCAACTCAGTGTTAAACGGAAAGGAAGCGGTGTATATAGCAACCGTTGAAAGTCTTCAGAGTGAAATTGACAGACTTTCGGCAGAAAATGCAACTCTGACAGATAAAGTAAAAATCTTAAGTGATACGGTATATGAAAAGAGTGTTGTGGTTGATGCGATTGTAGAGAGAAGTATTCCTTCGGGCTTTCCGTTATCTGTTGCAGCAGATTTCTCAGAAAAGGAAATCGAAGTGAAAATGGATGGGGATAAGGTTATATGTCCTACCATAGAATTTGCCGCTAAGAATGGAACTTTTGTTCTTGCACCCGGTGATGGAAAAGTGCTAAGAGTTGTCGATGAAGGAAATGATATCTGGAATATAGAAATCGATCATGGTAATGGCTATGTCACTTTTTATGAGATGCCTTCAAAACCGAAAGTAAGAGATGGTGATGAGGTTGCAAAGGGTGGTCCTCTTTGTGAATTGAAATCATCAGATAAGTCACCGACTGTTGTGTATAAAATGACATATAATGGTGAATATATTAATCCGGGCGAGCTGCTCAGCATAGACGGATAATTATCAGGCAGAGGGACGTGTATGGGAAGAAGAAATAAAAATTTGGCAAAAGGTGAAAATACTGTAATCGGTGCCGGTACTGTCATTTCAGGAGGAGTAACCTCTGATTCCATGGTTATGAGAATTGACGGACAGATTGAAGGTGGAATTAATACAAAGGGTGATCTTATTATTGGTGAAAAGGGAACGGTTAACGGTGATGTTAAAGCATCGAGTCTTACTTTGGCCGGAGTTGTAAATGGTAATGTAGATGCGGTAAATAAGATTACTATAGAAGCGGGCGGAAAACTTTACGGAAATATTAATACAGAGTTACTTGCTATAGATGAGACTGCAATTCTTCAAGGAAATGTTAATATGAAGGTTAACCTTGCAAAGGAAGATGTGGCAGACGCTGTAGAAGCTGACACTAATAAGGTAGATAAAAAAAAGAAAAATAAAGAGGAAGCAGAAGTAGTTAAAGAGGCAGAAGAGGATGAATAAAAAAATACGTACTGAAGCAGTTGATCATTTAATAGATGCTATTTTATCAATTGAAAACAAGGAAGAGGCATACGACTTCTTAGAAGATTTATGTACAGTTAATGAGATATTATCACTTTCTCAGAGATATGAGGTTGCAACTATGCTTACTCAAAAGAAGACATATCTTGAGATTGCAGAGAAGACCGGGGCATCAACCGCAACAATTAGCAGAGTTAACAGATCACTTAATTATGGTTGTGATGGTTATGAAGCTATTTTTAGCAGACTGGGAGTAAAATAATGACATTAGATCAGGATGATTTAATTAACAGCATAATGGCCAGTTTAGACAGATTAACATATATTAAGTCTGAGGATATTCCTAACATCGGGCTTTATATGGATCAGGTTACTACTTTTATGGAGGATAGACTGAGTAATACCACAAGAAATCCCGGTAAGGATAAAGTATTAACCAAGACTATGATTAATAATTATGCTAAGAACAATATCATGCCACCTCCGGAGAAGAAGAAATATTCAAAGGATCATATGTATGTTCTCATAGTTATATACTATTTCAAGAACATACTATCAATTAATGATATTGATTCAGTGTTAAAGCCAATACGTGATAATTTTATAGGAAAAGAAGACGCAAATTATAATCTTGGAGATATATACGAGGGAATACGCAAGACAGCTGAAGACCTTACCGAATCCATTAAAGAGGATATTCTTGAAACTTATCATACAGCCGCATCAATCTTTCCGGAAGCAGAGGGAGAGGATGAGGAACTGTTGACAATGTTTTCTTTTATAACGCTGTTAGCACTTGATGTATATATCAAAAAACTGCTTATAGAAAAGCTTATTGACGGTTATAATGACAAATTGGACAAGAAAGCAATGAAGGATTTAAATAGTTCAGATAATGGACGAAAAAAATAAATATTCTGCAGAGCTGTACAAAAGGTAAATATTTAACAAATTTTAAGAATTATCACAGTCGACATATTAGTGTTGATAATGTATAATCAAAGGGTAGTCAGCGATGAAGGGATGCGCTGCTATTTGCTGAAACAAATCGGAGGAGGAGTTTATAAAATGGGATTTTTTAGAGATCAGTTACTTAATGTAGTTGAGTGGAATGAGACAAAGGAAGGAGTTTTATTCTGGAAATGGGATAATGATGAGATTAAGAAGGGTTCTAAGCTTATCATTCGTCCGGGGCAGGATGCTATATTCCTTCATAATGGAATAGTTGAAGGTGTGTTTGAGGATGATGGAACATATGATATTGAGACAGAGATTATTCCTTTCCTCACAACTCTTAAGAGTTTTAAGTTTGGTTTTAATGCGCCTTTCAGAGCAGAGGTTCTTTTCATTAATACTAAGGAACAGACTGTAAAGTGGGGAACTAAGAATGCGATTAACATTCAGGCACCTGGACTTCCTGGTGGAATGCCTATCAGAGCATTTGGTACATTCAGCTGTAAGATTGCCGATCATGATGTGCTTATCGATAAGGTTGTAGGAATCAGAAATACATACAATGTTGAAGATGTAAAGGAGCGTATTACAGCTAACCTTGATCAGACAATTATGTCATGGATAGCTAAAGAAGGTAAGGATATGTTTAACCTTCAGGTTTATGCTCGTGAGATTGCTGAGGGCGTTAGAGCTGATCTTGATGCAGATATGTCTAAGCTTGGTATATCTATTACAGAGTTCACTATTGAGAGCTTCTCTTATCCTGAAGAAGTTAAGAAGATGCAGGAGAAGGCAGCTGCTCAGGCTATGGTAGGTGATGTAAATAAGTATACTCAGATGGCAATGGCAGATTCAATGAGCAACGGCAATGGCGGTGGTTCAGGAGTTGCTTCTGATATGGTTCAGATGCAGATGGGTATGATGATGGGTCAGCAGATGGCTCAGAATATGGGAATGGGCATGGCTCAGCCACAGGCTCAGGCACCTGTTGCAGCAGCACCGGGCGCAAAGTTCTGCCCTAATTGTGGAACTCCTGCTAATGGAGGAAAGTTCTGTCAGAATTGCGGAACTCAGTTAGGTTAATCTATTAATTGATTATCGTGCAGGCCACTTATAGTAATAAGTGGTCTGTTTTATTTTGGAGATTGCATAGTGGGATATTTGGATACATTGAATGAAATGCAGCGAGAAGCTGTAATAACAACAGAAGGACCTGTTTTGATTCTTGCCGGAGCAGGCTCGGGCAAGACCAGAGTACTTGTGCACAGAGTTGCATATATGATTGACCAATGTGGTGTTAATCCGTGGAATATTTTAGCGATTACCTTTACCAACAAGGCGGCGGGTGAAATGCGTTCCAGAGTGAACGATATAGTTGGACAGGGAGCCGATAGCGTGTGGGTTTCAACGTTCCATTCAATGTGTGTAAGAATTCTTAGAAGACACATAGATTTGATTGGTTTTGATACTAATTTCACTATATACGATACGGATGACCAAAAAACGGTTATGAAGGATGTACTTAAGCGACTTAATATAGATTCCAAGGTTCTTAAAGAGAGAACTGCATTAAATGCAATCTCTAATGCAAAGGACGAAATGATTGATCCCGATGAATATGAAGAGAACGCGTCAGGTGACTGGAAACAAATGCAGATAGCTAAGGCTTACAGAGAATATCAGGAGACTCTTAGGCGTTCTAATGCCCTTGATTTTGATGATATTATCTGCAAAACGATTGAACTTTTTGCGGAATGTCCCCAGGTTCTTGATAATTACCAGGAGCGTTTTAGATATATAATGGTTGATGAGTATCAGGATACTAATACAGCACAGTTTGAGCTTATCAGCCAGTTGGCAGCTAAATATCGCAATCTGTGTGTTGTGGGTGATGATGACCAGAGTATTTATAAATTCCGTGGAGCCAATATCAGTAATATCCTTGATTTTGAAAAAATATACAAGGAAGCGCGAGTTATAAAGCTTGAGCAGAATTATAGGTCAACGCAGACAATACTTGATGCAGCTAATGCGGTTATTTCAAATAACACAGCAAGAAAAAGTAAGGCATTATGGACAGATAATGGAGATGGGGACAGAATCCACTTCAGACAGATGGATAATGCATACGAAGAAGCAGAATATATTGCTGATGAAATAGGTAAGGCAGTGCGGAAGGGTAAATATTCCTATGGACAATGTGCTGTATTATATAGGACCAATGCGCAGTCGCGTATAATAGAGGAGGCATTTGTTAAGCAGAGTATGCCTTACAATGTTGTAGGCGGAGTGAACTTCTACTCACGTAAGGAAATTAAGGACATTCTGGCATATCTTAAAACAATTGATAATGCTGTTGATGATGTGGCTGTAAAGCGAATTATTAATGTTCCCAAGCGAGGAATAGGCCAGACAACAATTGGTAAGGTTAGTGATTATGCCAATATTCATGGAATTAGCTTTTATGATGCACTTTGCCAGGCAGCTGATATTCCGGGACTTGGAAAGGCTGCACTTAAATTAGATAGTTTTACCACAACAATTGGTGCTTTTAGAACCAAGAACGGTTTTTTGACAATTAAAGAGCTTATTAAGGATGTTCTGGATATAACAGGATATATTGATGAACTTAAAGCATCAGATGAAGAAGATGCAGATGAAAGAATAGAAAATATTGATGAATTGATAAATAAAGCAGCAGACTTTGATGATACTGCTGATGAGCCATCTCTCAGTAACTTTTTGGCAGATGTTGCACTGGTTGCGGATATAGACAGACTGGAAGAGGGCAGTGATGTTGCTTTACTTATGACTCTTCATGGTGCCAAAGGACTGGAGTTTGAAAAAGTATTCATTGCCGGTGCTGAGGATGGTGTATTTCCAAGTATATCTGCAATTTTTGATGAGGATCCGACTGCAGTTGAGGAAGAGAGACGTCTTGCTTATGTTGGAATAACAAGGGCAAAGGAGGATCTAACTATTACCTGTGCAAAACAGAGAATGATGCGAGGAGAGACTCAGTTTAATGCAGTTAGCAGATTTGTAAGGGAAATACCTGAGAATCTGCTTGATAATAAGCCTCTTAAGGAACGCAGATATGACAGGGAAGAATATGATGAGCATTCAAGTGAACGCGTGACCTTTAAAACTAAACCATATGGTGGAGGATATTCGGGATATAGTGGATATGGCAGTGAAGAAAGAGCAACATCGGGATATTCAGGATATTCAGGTTATGGAATGCAAAGTGGAGTTGGAAGACCAAAGCCAATCGTTAAACCTAAAATTACCCCAGAGGATAAAAAGCCATTTATATCTAAAGGTGTGGGAGCGCTTGCCGGAGGAGGAATCTCTAAAGGAGCAGCACAAATGGGTGAACTTGATTATGGCATAGGTGACAGAGTTAGTCATGTTAAGTATGGAGCCGGTACAGTTGAGGCTATATCAAAGGAACCCAGAGACTATAAGGTGACAGTTGAGTTCGATGCATGTGGACGCAAAATCATGTATGCTGCTTTTGCTAAACTTAAAAAGATATAAAAATAATTATGGATATAAATGAAATACAAAGGTTATTTGTAGGGCATATATTCTTGCAGACACACATATGATATGGTAGAATTTATTTTGTAAAGTTGTAAACTCAGTATGTCATTTCAGGAGGTACTTTAACGATGGAAAGAATAGATGAACTTGTTGAGACACTTAAAAGTGTAGTTGGTGTTAAGGAAGAGAAGAGGCCAAACGTGATTGCAATTATAATTACTGTTATTTTAGTTCTTGTAGCTGTTGCTGCAGCTGCATATGCTGTATACAGATTTGTTACACCAAAGTATGATGGTGAAGATGATTTTGACTTTGAAGATGATGATTTTGACGATTTCTTCGAGGATGAGGAAGACGAACCTGTAGTTATTACACCTGCAAAGCCAGAGGAAGAATAATATATTAGTGTGCAGTAATAAGGGTAGTCAGTGGCTGCCTTCATAGTGATATTGATGAGACTATGTACCCCCACTTGAAAAGGTGGGGGTATTATTATGAGGTGAAAGAGTATATGAGAAGAGGAGATATAGTAGAAGGAATAGTAGAACGCGTGGATTTTCCCAATAAGGCTTTGGTAAGGCTGGATGAATCTCATACGGTAACTGTTAAAAATGCTATACCTGGACAGAAAGTGTCAGCAAGAATAAAGAAAGTGCGTCATGGTAATGCAGAGGGGAATCTTGTTCAAATTATAGATAAAGCAGAAAATGAGATTGAACCATTGTGTCCACATTTCGGGAACTGTGGTGGATGTAACTATCAGAATCTCTCCTATGATGACCAGCTTAAGCTTAAAGAGGGACAGGTTAGGAAGTTACTTGATGGAGCAATTACAGATTATGAATATGAATGGCTTGGAATTAATCAGAGTCCTGTGAATTGTGATTACCGTAATAAGATGGAACTCACCTTTGGAGATGAGTATATGGGGGGACCACTTGCCCTTGGTATGCATAAAAGAGGTAGTTTCTATGACATTGTGAATGTTGATGGATGTAGGATATGCGATGCAGACTACAGAGAGATTATCAGGACCACGCGCACTTTTTTCTCTGAAAAAGGCGTTCCATATTATCATCGCATGCGCCATGAAGGATATCTCAGACATCTTCTTGTAAGAAAGGCAGCGTATACAGGGGAGATACTTGTGGCATTGATTACGACAACGCAGATGGATATTGACCTTGCAGAATATAAGGATATGCTTCTGGAACTCAAATTAAGTGGTGAAATCGTGGGAATTCTTCATACTAAAAATGACTCACTTGCAGATGTTGTTCAGTCCGATGAAACAGTAATCTTGTTCGGAAGAGATTATATAACCGAGAAAATGCTGGGAATGCAGTTTAATATATCCGAATTTTCATTTTTTCAGACTAATACTAAAAGTGCAGAGGTTCTATATACGACAGCGCGAGAGTTTATTGGCGAATTAGGGGATGGTGAAAAGATTGTATATGATTTGTATAGTGGAACAGGTACTATTGCACAGATGATGGCGCCGGTCTGTAAAAAGGTAATTGGTGTTGAAATCGTGGAAGAGGCTGTGGAAGCGGCTAAGGAAAATGCGAGGTTAAATGGTCTTGATAACTGCGAATTTATAGCAGGAGATGTATTAAAGGTGTTGGATGACATTGAGGAAAAACCGGATTTCATTATTCTTGATCCGCCGAGAGACGGAATTCATCCAAAGGCACTTAGGAAAATTGTTGATTATGGTGTTGACAGGATGATATATATTTCTTGTAAGCCAACAAGTCTTGTAAGAGACCTGGAAATGTTACAGGCATGTGGCTACAGAGTTGAAAAGGCTGTTGCTGTGGATCAGTTCCCGGCAACGGGGCATGTGGAGACCGTTTGTCTTTTAAGCAAGAAAGCCCCAGTTTAAGCGGGTTTCAGGGCTTTTTTGAAGAATATGTACCTGTGTTTTTAGCAGGAATTTATGTACTTGAAATAATTAAAATATTATAAGTGGGTAAAAAATGTATACCTTGTAGCGACGTTTTATAAATGTATGCTGCAAGGTATTTTTTATATATGTATGCGTAGAGGTGTAGAGTGCAATTCAGGCGGTCAAATGAAAAACTAACTTCTAGGTGACCATATAAAAATGGCCTCTATGACGTTTTTGAGGAATAAAAATCTAAAAAAGTACCTTGGAGAGACCTAAAAAGCGTGTTAAAATCGGTGTATCGATTCTGTTTGTTTGCATAGCAAACAGACGACTGGAGCAGCTTGAGAAAAAATAAATTCCACCCGTCTTAATGCATTTTTTGATGCGGTTTTTATGCTTCGAGTGGTTATCTGTCTGCTCTTTGTTTTAGATTAAGTGGCTATTAGATTAAGCCGTGTTCCATTAAGATATCAGCATATTCTTCGTAAGCTTTTTGCCAGGCTTCGAGTTCTTGGTTTAATGATGATATCTTGTGCTCTTGGTATTCTATCTCTCTTTGAGATTGTATGTATCTTTCGAGAAGTACTTCATATGGAATTGGATGTGTATTATTCATTTTTAGCCTCTCTTTCTTTAACAGATCTTTCAATGAGTACCGGTTTTAACATGACATTGTCTGGGGAGACTTTATGCTGTCCTGTTAGAAGCGGTATTTTTT
>JAGHUN010000035.1 GCA_018064805.1 Candidatus Colinaster scatohippi | reverse complement strand
AAGACATATTCAGAGCTTATCGGTAACATTGAAAGAGATGCTAACTCAGCTAAGAAGTATTGGCATTTCATCAAGGTTATGGGTCGTTCAGCTTCTCACGTTGCACTTGAGTGTGCACTTGGGACACAGCCAAACATCTGTCTTATCGGTGAAGACGTAGCTGAGAAGAAGATGTCACTTGCAGATATCACTAACTATATTGCAGATTCTGTAGAGAAGAGAGGCAATAATGGTAATAACTTCGGTGTTGCTATTTTTCCAGACGGTATTGTAGAGTTCGTGCCGGAATTCTCTAAGCTTATCGCTGAGATTAATGAGCTTCTTGCAGGAAGCAAGACAGAAGAGTTCAATGCACTTCCGGATTGGGCAGCTAAGTATGATTTCATCAAGGCTGGTCTTACAGCTGAATCATTTGCAGTATTTGATATTCTTCCACAGTTCGTTCAGCAGCAGCTCTTCCTTGAGAGAGATCCTCATGGTAATGTTCAGGTTTCACTTATCGAGTCAGAGAAGCTCTTCTCTGAGATGGTTAAGACAGAACTTGCTAAGAGAAAGGCAGCAGGAACATATAATGGTAAGTTTGGTGCACAGCATCACTTCTTTGGTTATGAAGGAAGATGTGCATTCCCATCTAACTTCGATGCAGATTACTGCTACTCGCTTGGATATAATGCATTTATGCTCATCTCTTATGGTTATACAGGATACCTTTCAAAGGTTTCTAACATCTCTAAGCCAGCTGAGGAGTGGGTTGCAGGTGGTATGCCAATCACTAAGATGATGAACATGGAGAGAAGAAATGGTGAGGATAAGCCGGTTATCAGAAAGGCTCTTGTAGAGCTTGATGGTAAGCCATTCCAGTACTTCGCTGCACACAGAGATGAGTGGGCTGTTGAGACAGCATTCACATTCCCAGGTGCTATTCAGTACTACGGACCTTCAGAGGTTTGTGATCTTACAACAAGAACACTTGCTCTTGAGAAGGGTTGATTAAAATCTTATTAATATAATAATTGATTTTGTGAGGTTTCGGATGCTTTGCCATCCGGAACCTTTTTAAATTAAAAAAACAACCAATTTTGTAGTAAATTTTAGTAAATTATGGGTATAAAGTGCTCGTTCAAAAAATGTATTGTTGAAATAATTGCCATACTTTTTAAATTATGTAAACTAAATTTAGTTAAAATGCGTATAGAAATTGCATAAAATCTGCTATAAAATCACCTAAAAGCAAAAAAGACAAAATGGATGAATTCATTTGGGGATGTTTATTCTTAATAAGAAAGAGAGGCGACATTTTATGAATTATATCATTCATTTATCGGATGGTACGTATTTTGCCGGCTGGAACAGACTGGGTGAACAGGTCTTTGTTGAGGACAGAGCCCTGGCATATAGAATGCTTAGAACAGTGGCAGAGCGTACAATTCAAAAAGTTGATGGCGATTCAGTTATTGAGCGTCTGGCTTAAGAAGCCACATAATGACTATGTATATAGTCAAAATATGAAAATGCAGGCCGTAACTTATATTATGGGTATATAAGTTATGGCCTTTCTGTTATAACGGGCTAAACAGGTACGCTTGCTTTTTTTATCTAATATAAGTATATTTACATTATGGACAAGGGCGTCAAATAGGGTGAACTTGTCCGTTTTGTTATTTGGGTAGTGTAGCAATTATATTTATAGATTACTTGGTTAATATTAGGAGGGAAAATGAAGGACGGTTTTGTTAAGGTTGCAGCAATAACTCCATCAGTTAAGGTTGCAGATGTAGAATATAACGGCGCTCAGATTAGAAAGGCCATGTCAGAAGCAGTGGAAAAGAGAGCAAAGGTTGTTGTATTTCCGGAGCTTTGCATAACTTCTTATACCTGTCAGGATCTTTTTCATCAGGAAAGCCTGATTAATTCTGCAAAAGATGAGCTCATCAAAATAGCAGAATATAGCACCAAACTAGATGGTCTGTTTTTTGTTGGCCTTCCTATGAGAATAGATGGCGCACTTTATAATATGGCAGCTGCAATCAGTGAAGGAAAAATACTTGGCCTTGTACCTAAGATTTATATGCCTAATTATAATGAATTCTATGAAGCAAGACATTTTACGCCGGGTAATCATTTAGAAGGAACTATTCAGCTTAATAAGGATATAGAAGTAAATGTTGGAACAAAACTTATATTCCAGTGCAGAGATTTGCCGGAACTGAAGGTGGCAGCAGAGATTTGTGAAGATTTATGGGTTCCAAATCCGCCTAGTACTGAACATGCTATTGCAGGTGCTAATTTAATTGTTAATCTGTCTGCGTCTGATGAATTAACCGGTAAAAGTGGATACAGAAGAGAGCTCGTTGTTAACCAGTCTGCGAGACTTATATGTGCATATGTGTATTGCTCAGCGGGAGATGGAGAGTCTACACAGGATGTCGTATATTCGGGACAAAGGCTTATTGCAGAGAATGGTGGCTTATTAAGGGAGGGTGAACCTTTTTCATGGGGCATGATTACTGCTGATATTGATGTGAAGAGACTTGAAGCTGATCGATGCAGAATGACAACATTTACACAGACTTCTGATAGGAAAAACTATACCTGGATTCCATTTACTCTTAAGGACGAGGTAACAAAGCTCGAAAGATTTATTGATCCTCGCCCATTTGTTCCAAGTGATAAGGCAAATAGGGATAGAAGATGTGAAGAAATATTAATGATTCAGGCATCAGGACTTAAAAAGCGTTTGGAACATATTAATTGTAAGACTGCTGTGATTGGTGTATCCGGTGGATTGGATTCGACACTTGCGTTACTTGTTACTGTTAAGGCCTTTGATCTTCTTGGTAAGGATCATAAGGAAATTATAGGAGTAACAATGCCGGGATTTGGAACAACGGGAAGGACTTATGATAATGCCGTAAAGCAGATTCGTAATCTTGGATGTACTTTTAAAGAAATCCCAATTAATGAAGCAGTGGAAGTACATTTCCGTGATATTGGTCAGGATATGAGCAATCATGATGTAACCTATGAAAATGGTCAGGCCAGAGAGCGTACACAGATTCTTATGGATGTTGCCAATAAGGAAGGTGGAATTGTAATCGGTACGGGTGATTTGTCAGAGCTCGCACTTGGTTGGGCTACCTATAATGGTGATCATATGTCTATGTATGCTGTTAATGTATCTATACCTAAGACATTAGTCAGATATCTTGTACAGTATTATGCAGATGTGTGTGATAATGAAGAACTAAAGCAGACATTGTCGGATGTATTGGCTACACCTGTATCTCCGGAGCTTATACCGGCGAAGGACGGTGTTATATCTCAAATTACTGAAGATTTAGTGGGACCATATGAGTTACATGACTTCTTTTTATATCATATGCTTAGATATGGGGCTTCTCCATCTAAAATTAACAGAATGGCTAACTACGCCCTTGGCGAAAAGTATAATTACGAGACAATACTTAAGTGGGAAAAAGTATTTTATAAGAGATTCTTTGCACAGCAGTTCAAGAGAAGTTGTCTCCCGGATGGTCCAAAGGTTGGTTCAATTGCGGTATCTCCAAGGGGAGATCTTAGAATGCCGTCAGATGCTTGCGGGACACTGTGGATGAAAGAATTAGATAATTTATAAAAAAGTGGATACTCTGGGGGTAATATATACTGAAATTTATAATCCGTAGAATTCAATGGCTTTAGCGTTTACAAACTCGGTTTTTTTGAGGTCTGTATAGCGGTGGTCTGCGTTCTCAACAGGTATAAATTCAATAACATTATTCTCAGAGAAAATCCTTGTATCTTCAAATGGAGTAATCTCATCCTTAGTGCCATGCATAAGAAGGATGTTATCAGCATAATCAATATAGTCATTTTCAAACAGATTAACAGATTTTAAATCATCTAGAAACTGCTGGGTTATAGAGATTTTCCTGTCAAAACCAATCTGTACTTCTTTACCCTTGGCAAGCTTGTCATGCATATCTTCGGTAACCATAGTAGTATTCACAACATTAAACATATTAATTGCAGGGCTGCGAAGCACTATTTTTTCAAAGGGATTCCCATTATCTGAGATATATTTGAGTATAACAAAGCAACCAAAGCTAATAGCATTGGCATAAAGTGTTTTAGCGCCAAGTACTTCCTTACAGTCGTTAATTACGACATCGAGGTAATATATACAATCACTTAAATATAGTTTCTTTTTCACATCTTCACCATGGCATGGCAAATCAAAAGTAAGTAAGGCAAAACCTTTATTCTTAGAGATTAGCTTGTCAGCCAGTCGCTCGGCGGATTTATTGTCCTTATGACCTGCAAACCCATGACAATAAATAACAATTGACTCTATGTGAGAGTCGTTTTGCATATATAACTTGCATCTTATATTTGTTTTTTCTCTCTGGAAATTAATATATTTTTGCTTCATATTTGTCTAAAATGCTATATATAAAGGATATGTAACAATAAATATAATATGCTTATTTTACATTTGTAGCAACTATTTGATGATTATTAATTGAATTTGCTGACTATAATGATATTATTATGCTTATATAGTAGTAAAGGTAATTGCTGCACTATAGCAGATTGAATGTAACATATAGGGAGAAGACTATGCGGAATAATATGGAAACGACTATTAAAAAAATGAAAAGTGGCAGTATTATAGGCCAGATAGCTTTATTTGTATTATCACTTTGTGGAAGTGCTATTGTAGTTGCAATGGTAATAGTTGCATTAACGGCGGTTTCAATGAACAGTCGATTCAGTGAAGCATTTTTCACTACAAATAAAACTGTAGAAAGAATAAAAGCAGATATAGAAAACGGAAAAGACTATAATAAAGTTCTTGAATTAATTCAGATTGAGGAAAAAAGGCCATTGGCAATAAGCATTGCTAACAAAAAGGATAATGTAATTGCACATTATGGCGAGGCTGCAAATTTAAAAACAGCAAAGATTTTTAATTATGATGAGGAACCATTCGTACAAATAAGTTTAGAAAGTGTACCGGATGACAGTGACTTGGAAGAAAATGAAATAAGAATCAATATGCCCAATATGGTTAGGGAATTCTATGAAAGCACACGTGGATTAAATGAAAATGCTACGCAAGTATTCCAGGACGAGTTGTTTACCTATAACTATTGGATTAAGTCACCAATAAATGATGATTACACGGCATATACCAAGAATGAACTTGTTATATATGGCAAGGATTGTGCAATTGCAATTGCAATTGCTGCTATTCTTGGTGTAGTATTTGTAATTTCAAGTTTTGCGGGACTTTTTAGAACTATTGGTAATATTATATCTCAGAGATATTATCTTAGATTACTTTTGTCTGACCCCATTACAGGTGGAAATAATGAATTTGCTTTTGAACAGAATGCATTCAAAAACATAACACATATTATCTATAAAAAAAGCGGTTTTGCCATAGTTGATTTATCACTGGAAAAATACCAAAACTATTGCACCTTATATGGTGTGGATGAGGGAGAAAAGTTACTTAAGGGTATCGAGAGTATACTAAAGTCTAATCTGCACAGTGGAGAAACTGTTTCGAGAGTATCGGGTGGTAATTATCTTTTGCTTTTGCGAACAGATAAGATATCAATAGATGAAAAAGGACTTGCCGGTAGGGCAAAAGCAATAGTAGATAGTCTGCCGGAAAAACTGGCAGCTATAGATAAGGATAATAGCAGTTTGTCAGGACTTGGCAATATACATTTAAAAGCAGGTATGTATTACATACCACCTGTTATTAATGAAGATGCCAAAAAGCGTCGTGATAAGAAGACTCTAAGTATTAAGAATCTCTGCATAAAAGCGGGAATGGCTAAGGGTGCAATTACCGAAGACAGTGGATTCATGGTATATAACCATGATATGTGGGAAAAGGAAATATGGGAAAGCAAGGTTGAGGATATGATGGAGGAAGCTCTTATTAATGAAGAATTCCAGGTATATATTCAGCCGAAATATCATCCTGCAACAGAAGAACTTTTGGGTGGTGAAGCTTTGGTTAGATGGATTAGTCCTACGGAGGGTTTTATATCTCCGGGGCAGTTTATTCCAATCTTTGAGCGAACAGGTTTTGTAACCAAATTGGATGATTATATGATTGCTCATACTGCAAAGCTTCAGTCTGAATGGCTTGCAGCCGGTAAAGAGATAGTTCCTATTTCCGTGAACGTATCAAGGGCACATTTTGCAAAACCGGATCTGGCAGAACATATAAGGGATTTGGTTGCCCAATATCCTTTGCCTAACAAGTATATTGAAATAGAATTAACAGAGAGCGCCTTTTTTGATGATAAAAATGCACTGCTTACTACAGTGCATAAGCTTCAGGAATATGGGTTTGAGGTCTCTATGGATGACTTTGGTTCAGGTTATTCATCTCTTAATTCACTGAAGGACCTTCCACTTAATGTTCTTAAGCTTGATGCGGAATTTTTCAGAGGTGAAGACTTTGGAGGCAGAGGAGAAATAGTTGTATCCGAAGCCATCTCTTTAGCTAAAAAGCTTGATATGCGCATTGTTGCAGAGGGCGTTGAGAAAAAGGAACAGGTTGATTTCCTTGCCGGTCAGAATTGCGATATGATTCAGGGATATTATTTTGCGAAGCCTATGCCTGCAAATGAGTATGAGGAACGCATGAAATAGTATTGGGGTGAAGCTGGCGACAGCCAAAAGAGATTCACAAGGGATACTGTACCCATAAAGCATATAGAGAAGGTACAAATAATATGTTACTTAGTATTTCATTAATCTTAATTGTCGGTATGTCAATGGGATGGATATGCCGTAAAATAAAGCTTCCAAGTTTAATAGGTATGTTAGCAACCGGAATTGTGCTCGGCCCATATGTATTGAATATGCTTGATGACAGTATACTTGGAATTTCACCTGAGCTTCGAAAAATTGCGTTGATTATAATTTTAACCAGAGCAGGATTAGGTCTTGATACATCAGGACTTAAGAAGCTTGGCAGACCGGCTGTACTTATGTGCTTTGTTCCTGCAAGTTTGGAATTGATTGGTATGCTGATACTTGGACCAAAGCTGTTAGAGCTGACGCTATTGGAAGCAGCGGTTATGGGAGCGGTATTGGCAGCAGTATCACCGGCAGTTGTTGTACCGAGAATGGTTAAGCTGATGGATGAAGGATATGGAGTTAAAGAAGGGATTCCTCAGCTTATTTTGGCGGGAGCATCCGTAGATGATGTTTATGTAATTGTTTTATTTTCGACTTTTACAGGAATGATGCAGGGAAAAGGGGCATCTGTAATAAGCTTCGTTAATATTCCAATTTCAATTCTGTTTGGAATTCTGATTGGATTAGCTCTTGGGATGTTACTTGCTTTCTTTTTCAAAAAGGTTCATATAAGAGATACATCAAAGGTACTTATTATGTTAAGTATTTCTTTTCTGTTAGTTGTATTTGAAGATGGGTTGACAACCCCAATCACATTTTCTGCGTTAATAGCTATAATGTTCATTGGAATAGGGCTCCAGAAAAAGAGAGAAGATGTTGCCAAAAGGCTGTCAGCAAAATACGGAAAGCTTTGGGTAGCAGCAGAGGTGTTCTTATTTGTTCTTGTAGGTGCAACTGTTAATATTGGATATCTTGGAAAGGTCGGAATAAAGGCAATTATAGCAATAGCAGGTGTTATGATATTTAGAATGCTAGGTGTGTTTATATGCCTTCTTGGTACCGGTTTGAATGGAAAGGAGCGGGCATTTGCAATGATGGCATATACCCCTAAGGCTACTGTTCAGGCGGCTATTGGAGGAATACCTCTTGCATTGGGATTTGCATGTGGCGAGACTGTACTTACCGTGGCAGTACTTGCAATTGTATTAACTGCACCACTTGGAGCCTTTGCTATAGATTTATCATATAAAAAGCTTTTGAAGCTATAGATTTTTATATGGAAGTTTTGTAATAATTTTTCAAATAATTAATGAAGGTCTGTATATTTTTTTGAAAAATATAATCTTTTTTGTAAATAATATATAGTTTTCGCGTCATTTTATATTCCGGAATTGGGAAAACAAGTATTCTTTTTTCTTTTTCAAAATTAAGAGCGGCTTTGTGTGAGATAAGAGAGATTCCCATATTACCTGCAACAAGATTTTTGATTGCTTCAGGATCATTTATTCTGGCAACTATATTAAGATCGCCTTCAGAGATATTCAGTTCTTTGAGCAAGCGGTCTGCTCTTTTTTGGGTACTGCTTCCGGATTCTCTTATTATAATAGGTTCTTTCAAAAGCGATTCGATAGAAGTATTTTCTTTTTGTTGTAATTGCAAAAAATGTTCAGTAACAGGTGTAATTATAACCATATTATCTCTGTAGAATGGTATACACTCCAATTTCTCATTATCACTGGTCATCCCTGTAAGTCCAATAGAGCATTTGTCTTCCAAAACATCGCGAATTACTTCAGCACTATCACTTTGGTGAATGTTAAAGTAAGTGTTTGGGTGAATATTACTAAAGTCAGGCAGTACTTCAGGCAGTATATAAGTTGATGGAAGAGTAGATGCACTAATTTGTATGATGGTATTACCGTTATCAGACCATCGGTTTATCAGATTGTCACGGAGATTTAGAATGCCTGTTGCACATTCGTAGAACTCAACTCCTCTGGGAGTGAGTTCGAGATATTTTGGCGATCTGATTATCAGTCGGGATTCTAATTCCTCTTCTAATAAGCGAATATGTGTACTTATTGTAGGCTGTGAGATAAATAACTTTTCGGCAGCGGTAGAGAAGCTTTTATATTTTGCAACGGCGACGAATGATTGAAGTTGTTTGAAATCCATAATATTTACCTTGTTAATAGTGTTTTTAATGATTTAGCGACGAAATCAACTTCGTCATGTGTATTGTCAGGTCCAAAAGAAAATCGTATTGTTCCGGTTGGGAAGGTGTTAAGCGTTTTGTGAGCTGATGGGGCGCAATGAAGGCCAACTCTTGTTAATATTCCATATTCCTGTTCTAATTCGTATGCTATATTTGACAATTCATCATCTGTAGTAGTGATAGATATTACTCCCACACGTGACTCTATATTGCGCCTTCCGATTAGTTTTATTTTGTCGGTAGAGCTCTCAAGTTGTATTAATTCTTCGAGCATATGTCCTGTTAATGACAATTCATGTTCTTTGATGTTACTTATACCTTTATCCCGGATCCATTTTAGTGAGGCATTTAATCCTAAAATACCGGGAATATTGGGTGTACCGGCCTCAAATCTGTCCGGCATAAATTCAGGAATAAATTCAGTGTGGCTGATACTACCGGTTCCACCTGATATAAGCGGATTAAGCTTATTAATCATATGGCTTTTTAAAATGAAGCCACCGATACCCTGAGGACCCATAAGACTTTTGTGACCGGTAAAACATAATGCATCAATATTCATATCTACCATATCAATGTCAAATACACCGGCTGTCTGAGCGCAATCCAATATGAACAAAAGCTTGTATTTAGAACAAAGCTGTCCAACATCTTTAATCGGCAATAGGGTTCCACATACATTACTTGCATGGAGCATGATTATAGCTTTTGTATTTGGACGAATTAGAGGAATGATAGCAGAGGTATCCATAGAGCCATCTTCGTGACAGGGGATACGGTCAAAGGTAATATTATTTTCCGAAAGCTGAACCAGAGGACGCATAACAGCATTGTGCTCCATAGATGATACAAGCACATGGTCACCGGGCTTTAATAGCCCTTTAATTATAAAATTAAGGCTTTCAGTTACATTTTTTGTAAAAACAACATTTCTTGAATCTTCACCATTAAATAAGTCCTTTAGTAATTCACGTGTTTCAAATACAAGTTCTTCGGTTTTATATGCGACATCATAGCAACCACGGTTAATATTTGAACCAAGGCTGGTTATATAATTTGCCATAGCCTCAGGTACTGAAGTCGGTTTGGGATATGATGTACATGCGTTGTCAAAATATATATTGGTTTTCACATTATTCCTCATTTCTGAGCGACTTGTCGCGAAGACGCGAGGAAAATTTCAAATTTTCCGATGCGATAAGTGCACTTGGCTGTCGCTCAGACACCAAGTGAATGTGAAAAATAAGCTCATCAGAGTTTTTTTTCACATTATTCCTCTGAACATTATAGTAACATAATTATTAAGATATATAATACTATTATTGTAAATATTAATAAATTGAAATAGACTAAGAAGCTATTTGGATATATCATTTTTTATAGGAGGATTATAACGATGAATATAAAGAAAGAAAAAATAACAATTATTATTGCAGCAGCAATAATAGGTATTATCGCCTCATTACTGGTTGTATTTGGCAATCCGACAAATATGGGATTTTGTATTGCCTGTTTTTTAAGAGATACAAGTGGAGCATTAGGTTTACATAAAGCTGAACCTGTTCAGTATATCAGACCTGAAATAATTGGTCTTGTACTTGGAAGTTTTGCTATGGCTCTTTGGAAAAAAGAGTTTTCAGTAAAAGGTGGAAGTGCTCCTGTAACACGTTTTATATTAGGCGCATTTGCAATGATTGGATGCTTAATGTTCCTTGGTTGTCCTTTTAGAACGGTGTTAAGACTTGCCGGCGGTGATTTAAATGCCATTTGGGGACTTATTGGATTTGCATTAGGCATTGGTGTAGGTATTCTTTTCTTGAATAAGGGATATTCATTAAAGCGTACATATAAGCAGGTAGCTGCAGAAGGTTTTGTTTTCCCGATAATACAGGTTGTATTGCTTATATTGGTAATTGCAGCACCTTCAATTATTATGTTTACACCTGAAGGTGGTGGCCCGGGTGCAAAGCACGCAGCTATCATTATAAGTTTAATTGCAGGTCTTATTGTTGGAGCCCTTGCTCAAAGAACAAGGCTCTGTATGGTAGGTGGAATAAGAGATTTTATTCTTTTTAGAGAAAGTAAGCTTCTGATTGGTTTTGTAGTTGTATTTGCAAGTGCACTTATCTGCAATCTGATTCTTACAGGTGTAGGCGTAGGTACTTTATTTAATCTTGGATTTGAGGGTCAGCCGGTAGCTCATACAGATGCTCTTTGGAATGCGCTTGGAATGATTCTTGCCGGATTTGCATGTACTTTGCTTGGTGGATGTCCACTGCGTCAGCTTGTTTTATCAGGTGAGGGAAATACAGATAGCGTTATAACTGTATATGGACTTATGGTAGGAGCGGCTTTTGCACATAACTTCAAGCTTGCGTCAAGTGCAGATGGTCCTACTTTAAACGGAAAGATTGCGGTAGTTATTGGTTTGGTAGTAGTTGCAGCAATTGCGGTTGCTAATACTATGGGAAAGAGTAAGGAACAGTAATATGGGAAAAATGATTGATGCAAGAGGTTTATCTTGTCCGGAACCGGTTATAATGATTCGTAAAGCTATGGCTTCAAATGACAGTGAGTATGAAATGATTGTAGATAATAATGCTTCAAAGGAAAATGTAACAAGATATGCTACACATCAGGGATACACAGTTGATGTTACAGAAAAAGATAATGAGTATTATCTGAGTATAAAGAAATGAATCAGTATATAACCACGTTTTATTCTCATTTTGGTGCTATAAGATACAAAAAGTTATGTGATCAGTATGGATGTACAGCTAAAGTAATGCCTGTACCAAGGAGTCTTAGCTCTTCTTGTGGTACCTGTGTAGGGTATACAGGAGAAGAACATATTATTGATGAGAAATATCTTGATGAAATTGAACAAATTGTAATGGTAGTATCTGATGGATATGAGATCATTTATTCTTCAGAGGATGAATAATGGAAAATGAAGTAAAACTGACAAAACTGGCTAGTTGTGCAGGTTGTGGTGCAAAGGTTGGAGCCGGAACATTAGCAAAAATGTTAGAGGGCTTTAAAACTCATGAGGACTCGCGTCTTATTGTTGGATATGATAAGAGTGACGATGCAAGTGTATATGTTATAGATTCTGAAACAGCACTTATATCGACAACTGATTTTTTTCCACCAATAGTTGATGATCCATATCTTTTCGGACAGATTGCAGCAGCTAATGCATTAAGTGATGTGTATGCAATGGGTGGAGAACCAAAGCTTGCTCTTAATGTATTTTGTCTTCCTGAAAAAATGGATAAGGAAACAGTTCATAAGATACTGAAAGGTGGTTATTATAAGGCTTATGAGGCCGGAGCTATTATTACAGGTGGACATACTATAAATGGAGCAGAACCTATATATGGTCTGGCAGTATCAGGATTTGTACATCCGGATAAGGTATTGATAAACAGTAATGCCAAACCGGGAGATGTGCTTATTCTTACGAAGAAGCTTGGTGTAGGTATTTTAACAACAGCCAAAAAGGCTGATTTGGTGTCTGATGAGGTTATGGAACTTGTGTATAAGCAGATGGCTACACTTAATAAAGCAGCAAGGGATATTATGGTAAAATATCCGGTTAACAGTTGTACTGATGTAACGGGTTTTTCACTGATGGGACATAGCTATGAGATGTCTCAGGGAAGCAATTGTACAATTCACATCGAGGCGAATAGGGTACCATTCTTTGAAGAAGCATATGAAATGGCGCAGATGGGATTTATTCCGGCAGGTGCCTATCGAAATAGGGAATATGTAGGTGAGCATATTAATATAGCGAGTGAGGTTTCACTTGCTATGACAGATATACTTTTTGATCCACAGACCAGTGGAGGTCTACTTATTTCCATACCACAGGAATATTCAAAGGCTTTATTGGAAGAATTGAAGGCAGTTATACCGGAGGCGGCGATAATTGGATATGTTACAGATTTGGAAGATAAAAATCTTATAGTTAATTGATTGATGGTGGTCGACTTCGGTCGACCATTTTTTGCAGACTAAAATAATCATATTTGATATAATAAAATGATATGTATTGGGTGGTAATTAGTAAAAATATTAGGAAAAGTGATTATGAAGCTTATTAAGACAGAAGAGGCTGTAGGTCATGTACTATGTCATGACATTACCCAGATAATTAAGGGTGTAACAAAGGACGCTGTGTTTAGAAAAGGTCACATTGTAACAGAAGATGATATACCGGTATTACTAAGTATTGGAAAAGAAAATCTGTATGTATGGGAAAATAATGAAAATATGCTCCATGAAAATGAAGCAGCCCGGATTTTGTATGATATTTCGGCTGATAGTAATATGCACGGCTCAGAGATTAAGGAAGGAAAGATAGAATTAATCGCTGATATTGATGGCGTTTTAATGATTGACAGAGATAAGCTTCGTAGAATTAATTCTCTGGGACAAATGATGATTGCCGGAAGACATAGCGGTTTTCCTGTAAAAAAGGGAGATAAGCTGGCAGGTACCAGAATTATTCCTCTTGTAATTGAAAAAGAAAAAATGGAGGATGCAAGAAAAATTGGAGGAAATGAACCAATTTTTACGCTTAAGCCATATACATTAAGAACTGCCGGTGTAGTTACTACAGGAAGTGAAATATTTAAAAATCGCATTGAGGATACTTTTACACCGGTGATTGAAGAAAAGCTGTCTGAATATGGAATATCTATGGTAAAGCATGCAATATGCTCTGATAATCATGAGGATATTACCGAAGAAATTAACAAAATGTTGGAGGCAGGCGTTGATATGGTTATCTGTACCGGTGGAATGAGTGTGGATCCGGATGATAAAACACCACTTGCCATAAAGAATGCAGGAACAGATATAGTTACATATGGTGCACCTGTTTTGCCCGGAGCAATGTTTTTACTGTCCTATAAGGGAGAAGCTCCTGTAATTGGATTACCCGGATGTGTAATGTATGCAAAGAGAACTATTTTTGATTTGGTTCTTCCAAGAATAGCTGCAGGAATTATGTTAACCGAAGAAGATATTAATTGTCTTGGCGAAGGTGGTTTGTGTCTGTCCTGTCCTGTATGTACTTATCCCAATTGTGGTTTTGGAAAGGGTATGTAATTATGTCTGAATTTACGCATTTTAATGATAATAAAGAGGCAATTATGGTAGATGTCAGTGGCAAGACCGATACTGTAAGGGAAGCATTGGCAACCGGTAAAATATATATGAGTCGGGAATGCTTCGAAATGGTTGTAAATAAAAAAATGGAAAAGGGAGATGTCCTGTCGGTTGCAAGAATAGCCGGAATAATGGGAGCAAAAAAGACTTCTGAGTTGGTACCTCTTTGTCATATGTTAAACCTGACAAAGGTTGAGATAGAATTTGAAGAGGGAGACTGTTTTATAACTGCTAATTGCAGAGCAAAGACTGTTGGAAAAACAGGTGTTGAGATGGAAGCGCTTACAGGTGTTCAGGTGGCACTTCTTACTATATATGATATGTGTAAGGCAATAGATAAGAGCATGCACATGGAAGATATTCATTTGTGTAAAAAAAGTGGTGGAAAAAGTGGAGATTTTAGCTATCGGAGTGAGTAATGAGAGACCGTTATAATAGAGAAATTAATTATTTAAGAATATCTGTAACGGACCGTTGTAATCTCAGATGTATATATTGTATGCCTGAAAATGAGAGCAGTTCTGTTCCAATAGAAGAAATGCTGACTTTTGATGAGATAGAAGCGATTGTAAAGCAGGCAGTAAAGTTAGGGATTACAAGAGTAAAGCTAACCGGTGGAGAGCCTCTTGTAAGAAAAGGTATACCTGAGCTTGTGAAAATTCTTCATAGTATTGATGGGATTGAGCAGGTTACAATGACAACTAATGGAATTCTATTGGAGCAGTATATAGATGAGCTTGTCATCAATGGGCTGGATGCAATTAATATCAGTATAGATTCATTAGACCCTGTAAAATATCATCAGGTCACACGTATAGGTAATCTTGAGGATGCATTGAGAGGCTTAAATGCAGCAATTAAATCCGGAATAACAGTAAAGGTTAATGTTGTGCTTTATCCGGGAGACGATTGGAAGCAAATGATTATGCTGGCAAAAGATAAGCCTGTCTGTGTCAGATTCATTGAGACAATGCCAATTGGAATGGGTGAAAAGTATTCAGGTGTATTTAAAGAGGATATAATCAGTTTTTTTGAAGAGCAGGGAATAATACTGAATGAGGATGAAGATAATCATGGAAATGGACCTGCTAAATATTTTAAGCCGGAAGGCTATGAGGGATCTATAGGGATTATTGCTCCTATACATGGTAAGTTTTGTGATAGCTGCAATCGGATAAGAATGAGTGCCACAGGGATGATAAAGCCCTGTCTGTGTTATAAAGAGAGATATGATATAAGGAAATATGTTCGAGAAGGAACTGCTGAGGATATATTCGAGACCTTAAAAATGGCGATACTGGCAAAACCGGATGCGCACATGTTCTCTAAAAGGGAATATGTTACGGAGACTCAGTATATGTACGGAATAGGTGGCTGAAAAGATGGGAATTGTTAGAGGAATATGTATCAGTGAAAAAAGAGGAACAGTAAAGAAGTATATTCCTCAGGCAAAACTGATTGAAAACTTTGGCATAGAAAATGATGCACATGCAGGCAACTGGCATAGGCAGATTAGCTTATTGTCATATGAGAAAATAGAGGAATTTAAAGCAAAAGGAGCACAGATTGAACCCGGATGTTTTGGAGAAAATCTTATTGTTGAAGGATTTGATTTGGGTAAATTGCCGGTAGGTTCCAGGCTTAAGGCCGGAGAAATTATTCTGGAAATCACTCAGATTGGGAAGGAATGTCATTCACATTGTGAGATTTTTAAGACAATGGGTGATTGCATTATGCCAAGAGAAGGAATATTTGCAAAGGTTGTAAAAGGCGGAGAACTAAAGGTGCAAGATACAATAGAGTTGCTTCCTTTTGACAATAATAGAGCATTAACGGCTGCAGTCATAACATTAAGTGATAAAGGATATGCCGGAGAACGGAAAGATGTAAGTGGTTCACTTCTTGCAGATGAATTGGAAAAAGCAGGCTATGAGATCATAGAGAGACTGATTTTACCGGATGATCAGGATATGATTTCAAACAATCTTATCAGATTAGCTGATAGAAGGCAGGTCAATCTTATTATGACGACAGGTGGAACGGGTTTTTCAGTGAGAGATTGTACTCCTGAAGCAACACTTGCTGTTGCAACGAGAAATGCTCCCGGAATCGCAGAGGCAATAAGAGCAGGTTCAATGCAAATCACCAAACGAGCGATGCTTTCACGTGAGGTATCTGTTATAAGGAACAATACACTAATAGTCAATCTTCCGGGAAGTCCTAAAGCTGTTAAGGAGAGCCTTGATATTGTTTTAGACCAGCTTGAACATGGAATAAAGATACTTTTGGGCAGGGATGGCGAATGTGCCGTAAAAATGGATTAATAAGCAGAAAAATTAATATATTTGTGGCAGCAATAGTTTTGATGCTGCAAATGACCAGTGGCTGTGCCTTAAATAAGCAGGAGACAGTAATTGATTTATTTGCTGCAAAGAGTCTGAACGGGGCAATGGAAGAGCTTATTGATAGTTATGGACAGAATAATCCTGATGTAAAAATTCAGACCAATTATGAAAGCTCCGGAACATTGATGACTCAGATAGTAGAAGGGAGTGCATGTGACATATTCTTTTCTGCAGGAGAAAAGCAGATTAATACTTTGGAAGAAAAAGGTTTAGTTGTTGCAGGTACAAGAGAAAATCTGTTAAAGAATCGGCTATGTGTAGTGACATATTCCGGAAGCACAACTCAGGTAACAGGACTTAATGATATTAATAAAGCATCTTCGCTGGCAATAGCAGGAGAATCTGTACCGGTTGGTTATTATACCAGAATTGCATTGCAAAATGCCGGGTGTAGTGAGTTGTTAGAGAACAAAGATATAAATGAGTGTGCTAATGTAGGTGCCGTGGTAGCTGCTATTAAAGAACACTCAAATGAAGTTGGAACAATATATTATTCTGATATTACAGGCCATGAGAGTGAAATTAGGATTATTGAGATAGTCCCGGATGAATTAACGGGTGATATCGTATATCCGGTGGTTCGGATTACACATGATAAGGCAAATTTAAAAAAAATAACTGAAATAGATAAATTCATTGAATTCCTGAAGTCAGACAAGGCAAAAAGTGTTTTTGAAAAATATAATTTTATTACATATCAATAGATGGAGAATGAATGGAAGCATTTTTGTTTTTCATAAAAGGGCTTGATCTAAGTCCGCTAATAATATCATTAAAGACAGGTATTGTAGCAACAATAATCTGTTTTTTTCTAGGATTGTATCTGGCAGCAAAAGTAGTGAAAAAAGATTCCGGGATGCGAGCATTTCTTGATGGATTACTTACATTGCCAATGGTCATTCCTCCAACTGCAGTAGGATTTTTCCTGCTATTAATATTCAGTCGCAGACGTCCGGTTGGAAAACTCCTTTTTAATGTATTTGATATATCTGTAGTTCAGACCTGGGCAGGATGTGTAATTGCAGCTATGATAATTGCATTTCCTCTTATGTATAGAAATGCAAGGGCGGCATTTGAACAGGTTGATTCAGAGCTTATATATGCCGCAAGAACATTAGGTATTTCAGAAAAGAAGATTTTTTGGAAAATAATAGTTCCCAATGCGGCTCCCGGTATCCGTTCAGGCACAATACTTACTTTTGCAAGGGCAATTGGAGAATATGGTGCAACATCGATGCTAGCCGGTAATATAGCCGGTAAAACAGGAACGATATCACAAAAAATAGCGATGGTAATCCAGGATGGGGATTATATGGCAGCAGGCTTTTGGTCTATTGTAGTGTTGCTAATCGCATTTGTAATTATAGTTGGTGTCAATATGACCGGTACAAAGGCAAAGAGGAAATGGTAATGGGGCTTGAGGTAGATATCAAAAAGAAGATTGGAAGCTTCGAACTGTCAGTTTCATTTACCTGTGATAATGTGGTTACGGCGATTCTTGGTGAATCAGGATGTGGAAAAAGCATGACACTAAAGTGCATTGCAGGAATAGAAACGCCGGATGAAGGAAAAATTGTATTGAATGGAAGGGTTCTATACGATTCCTCGAAGAAAATTAATTTGTCACCACAAAAAAGAAATATTGGCTATATGTTTCAGGACTATGCATTATTTCCTAATATGACCGTAAAAGAAAATATTGAAATAGCGCAGGATGGAAGGCCAATTGATATAGATTATCTGGAAAAATTCAATATTGCAGAGATAAGTAATTTATATCCTTCGCAGCTTTCGGGTGGTCAAAAACAGAGAACCGCGATGGCTAGAATGTTGGCAGCTAATCCCGAGGTAATATTGTTAGATGAGCCTTTTGCAGCTCTTGATAGTCATATGAGGTGGAAGCTGGAACAAGAGGTGAAGCGGATTATAGAGAAAGAGAAAAAGCCCACGGTTTTTGTCTCACATAATAGGGATGAAGTATATAGAATCAGCGAGTATGCAGGTGTTATGTCTGCCGGTATTCTGAAAAATGTTATGAGAACAAAGCAGCTTTTTGATAATCCACCAACCGCTGAAGCAGCCATTATTTCCGGTTGTAAAAATGTAGCGAGAGCTGTTAAAACCGATGAGTATAAGGTGAATGTTGCAGATTGGGGAATTGAGTTAGATACGTTGGTACCGGTACCGTTTGATGAGGGATACATTGGAGTAAGAGCCCATAGTTTTTCTTTGACAGATTCTGAATCAGTTAAAAATAATAGTATATATGTCTTGAATCCGGAAATTGTAGAGGAGCCATTTGAGTGGACTATTTCATTTCAGGCCAGTGACGGTTATGAAAGACTACAATGGAAGGTAAGTAAAGAGGTACTTAGAAATCCACAAGAAGAAATACCCGGCATATTATATATAAATGCTGAAAAGCTTATGCTTTTTAATGAGTGAAAAATGAACCTGGAAGAATTAATAAGGATTTGTATAAACGAAAAAAAAATAATCTGTCTGGTTGGTGCAGGAGGGAAGACAACTCTAATGTACAAGCTTGCCACCGAAGCGGCAAGTAAAGGCAAGAATGTCATTGTATCGACTACTACGCATATCATGTGCCCGAAAAATAACTATGCAGTTGATATGGAGGGTATAAGGAGGCTTTGGTGTAATAGGGAATATGCTGTAATTGGTATGACAGATAGTGCTGTCCCGGAAAAACTTGTTTTTCCGGAAAGGGAATTATATGAAAGCGCAAAAAAAGAGGCTGATCTTATTATTTTAGAGTCGGATGGCGCAAAAAGATTTCCATGTAAAGTGCCGGCAGCATATGAGCCGGTTATAGAAGAAGAGTGCAATCTGATAGTTGGTGTGATGGGAATGTCAGCGTTGGGACATTCATTGAGAGATTGTTGTTTTAGATTTTCAGAGGAAGGAAAATGGCTTGGTATAGATGAAGATACCAAGTTGAATGAGGATATTGCGATAAGGATTTTGACATCTGATAAGGGAACGAAAAAATGCGTTAACAATAGAGACTATGTAATAGTATTAAATCAGTGTGATGATGAAATAAAAGTGAAATGTGCACAGGCAATGGTAAAGGTACTTGATGAAAAATACAATATAAAAGCCGTATGCTGTTGTTTGAAATAATATGAGGAATTATGAGAGAATTATATAGACTTATTTCAAAGTATCAGGAAAATAATGAATGTATTATTGTATCAGGAATAAAAGGCAATATTACAGGTGAAAAGCTGCTATTTGTCGATGGTGAAGCAATATATAAATCACAGGCGTCAGAGCAATTACAGATTTGTGCTGATGAGATTTCTGAAACCGGTATATATGATACTGAAGAAGGGCAGGTCTTTGCAGAAAGACTTACAACCGATGCAAGATTGATTATATGTGGAGCGGGTACTGTTGGACAGGAGGTAATTAAGCTAGGAAAGCAATTAGGCTTAAATGTGATTGTTTTAGAAGATAGAAGAGAATTTGCAGAAATTGCAAGTAAGCATGGTGCGGATAAAGTGCTATGTATGGATTTTGAGCAGGCTTTCGATAAACTTGAACAAAGAGATTCTGATTATTATGTTGTAGTAACCAGAGAACATCAATTTGATAAATTATGTATTAGAAAAATACTGAATAGAAAGAATTCCTATGTGGGTATGATGTCCAGCAGAAACAGGGCTACCATGCTAAAGGATAATCTAAAGGATGAGGGATATTCGGAAGAATGCTTAGGGTTAATTCACTCTCCTATAGGAATTAATATAAAAGCTGAAACACCTGCTGAAATTGCTGTATCAGTAATGGCAGAAATTATTAGTTATAAGAATGAAAAAGTAAAAACAGAAGGCTATAATAATGAGCTTCTAAATAAAATTAATACAGAAGCAGAAGAAAAAATGATTCTTGCAACCATTGTGAAAAGAACCGGTTCAGCACCCAGGGATGTTGGTACAAAGATGCTCATTTATGAAAATGGAAGTATAGTTGGCTCAGTTGGTGGTGGATGGATTGAGGCTAATGTATTAAAGCTTGCTAAAGAGATGTTTATGTCAAATAGAAAATATAGCATATATGAGACGGATAAGAATTCTGAAGATGCTATTTTGTGTGGTGGATATGAAACAATATATTTGGAGATGATCTGATGAAAGATAATAAAGCAATAGTTGTAAGAGGTGGTGGTGACCTGGCCACCGGGTCGATACACAGACTCTGGTCAGCAGGTTTTGATGTTATTGTACTTGAAACGGATGCTCCTGCAGCAATAAGAAGACAGGTATCTGTATGTGAAGCAGTATATTGTAAAGAAACCGTAATAGAGGGCATGAGAGCTAAACTGGTTGAGGATATAAGCAAAGTGCCGGAGGTTCTTAAAGAAGGTGCAGTTCCTGTACTTATAGATCCTGAAGGAAAAAGTATTGAATATCTGAAGCCAAGGGTTGTGGTAGATGCGATAATAGCCAAAAAAAACTTGGGAACAACAAAAAGTATGGCACCGACTACAATTGCATTGGGACCGGGATTTGAAGCAGGCGTAGATGTTGATTATGTTATTGAAACAAAGCGTGGTCATAATCTTGGACGAATAATCCGTGAGGGATACGCTGTAAAAAACACCGGTATTCCGGGAAATATTGGAGGATATACCAGTGAAAGAGTTATGAAGTCTCCTGCAAGTGGCGAATTTGTTGCTAAAAAAGATATTGGTGATGTTGTAGAGGCTAAAGAAGTAATAGCACTGGTTAAATGCGAGAATGGAAGCATAGTAGAAATAAAAACAGAAATATCCGGAATTCTCAGAGGAATATTAAAAAGCGGATATAAGGTTACTGAAGGATTTAAGCTTGCAGATGTGGATCCGAGAATAGAAGAATTGAAGAACTGTTTTACAATATCGGATAAGGCGAGATGTATAGCAGGCAGTGTACTTGAGCTTTGTGTAAAGGCATATAATGAGGATTAAGTCAGTAGAAAACAAAGCAAATGGCTTACAAAGTATATAAAGCCCAAAGCTAGCAAAATATAAAGTTATAGAAGGTTAACAGGAAAAAGCCAAACAACCACCAAATATATGTGGGTTTTATGAGCTTATAAAAGTGGTTTGACTACAAACTGACTACAATTTGACTATATATTTCAATTTAATATTGTTAAGCGAATGAGTAAAGTACTCTTCTAAGAAACAAAAATCTTAGTAGAGTGCTTTTTTATGTTATAGCAACGAGGAAAACCGAGCCACGCTTGCGCGGACCGAAATGGAATGAAGAACTGCTAATCATAGATGTAACTCGTGAAACGTGCTACATCTATGTACAAAAAAATGCAAGCAATAAATGTTAATCTATGAATGTTCGAAGAAATCATAGGTAGAGAGTTTAGAGAATTTGATGTTTATTTAAGGAGCTAAATTATTTGTATAGAGATATCGCAAAGAGGGAACTATTATGTTTGATAAGTTTATTGATGAATTTATTTCATCAGATGAGATGAAGGAATATTTAAAGATGCCACATCGTAGTGTAGATACGATTGCTGAGATTATATATTATTCGCCGGCTCCCATAGAGAGAAAGAAGCTTGCATTGATGGAACTGTTAGAGAATCTTAATCAAGAAGATGATTGGGAGCTAATTGAAAATTCGAAGGTTTATCTTTCGGCTATACAGGAAGCATTAGAACTTATAGATGCAGATGGCGTGTTTAGTATTGAACAATGTAGTTATAACGAAAAAGATGGTGATTCAGATTGTTGGTTTGATGGTTTATTTAATAAGTTTGATGACTTGGTCCAGTACATTAAATATGAGCTTGAGAGTTGTGAGGTAACGGATGATGAACCGTTGTTATATCAGGTCGTTAAATGGATAAACGATGTATCTGGGAAACTGGTAGAAGCATGTACGTATTGGATTGTTCGCGGTGAAGTTTGGTTTACACAAGTTGAGGGTAGAATGCTTGATGATGACAGTATAGAGATTGGTGCCTTAGAGGATCTGAATCTTCCGGTTCCATTTAAAGCCGGAGATATTGTTGAGATTAATTTTTATCCATTTGCAGATAAACGGATAATCGAGATTATAGAGGTGGGTGACAATCATGATTGCTGTTGCCTTCAGGCTCTTAGCAGAAGAAAAGACGGGAACTGGACAATAGGTGCGGTTAAGCATTGTCATATAGGGGATTATCTTATTTTAGGCATATCACCTCTGTATACTATGGCAACGTATAAGAATGAATTACCACCTGAATATGAGGTTCTTACTAAGGTTAATGAATTTATTGGAGGTAAGGAAGAAAATGGTTCGCTTCTAAGGAATGTCATGGATCAAAAGCAAGATATTACAGATGAGGTATTATTAGAATTTATGGAACATAACAAAAAGAAAGGGGATTAGTATTATGGATTTTTATTCATACGTTAACTCAAGATCAATAGGAGAATATTTAAGAAAAATAGATTATAAGTTTAATCCCAAGGAAGCTGCTTGGCTGATTAGTCAGTGTAATTCAATATCTTTGAAAGAAAAGCATGTTGCTTGGAAACAACTGATGCAAGAAATGCCTGATTTTGATTTAGGGGAAAGATTTGATTATCTTCCAGGTGGTAGTCTCCATGAGCTTATAAGAAGAAGTATTAAGCATGAAGAAAAGTGTTTGAAAATGTTTGAAGAGAAGGAAATTGGAGCTGTATATCGCTACAGATTCTATTGCTTTGGAGATTGTAGTTATAGTGAGGATTACGAAGGTGTATATGCATCATTAGCAGAATGTTGGGATGAGCTTGCGAAGGATATGGATTCTAACATCGAGGTGATTGATATCAAGAAACAATATATCAGTACCAACAGAATGATTGAAGTGAGATATTCACCCAATAGTAGAACAGTGATGGAGGTATATTCAGATTACAAGAATGATGAGGATGTAGAAAAAATAGAGGTTAGCTTTGATGAGATGTGGTTTGATTTCCCTGTTCCTTTTGAAAAGGGCGATATCTTAGTTCCTATTCATACTCCCGGCCCAGGCGACTTGTGGTCTGAAAACGGGCTAGTAGTAATGGAGAGTATTACTCCTTGGGAAAAGGAACTTAATGAACGAGTGAATAATATAGTCTGGGGAGATTCCTCTGACATGCTTGTATGGGGATATTTTCAGGATCCAGATGGTCGAATATATAGAGAGGGTGAAGTGGGTTATATGAATTATGAATATTATGAAGGACCCTTCAATGGCCCTAGACGTCTTCTTATTGCACTTAGTAACTTCATAAAGGATAAAATCGGTGTCGAAATGTTGCTTTCTGCTTATAGGAAAGTCATTATGGATGAGGTTAATGATGATGTGATGCTGCATAGCTGGTATTCAGAAAATGTTTTAAAAATGTGTGGGCTTGAAGATGTTATTGAAAGGAATAATCATCGCTTGGTGGAGGCTGGATTAAATCCAAATATTCATTTCAACAAGAGATACTACGATGATTTTGAATATAAATGGGATAACAATCCTGCACTGGTAGAAAAATGCTATGAACTCGCAGGCAATTATCATCAGCCCAAAGAGATGCTTTACGTATATGGCAAGCATGGTTGTGGCAAGACCACGATTCTTCAATGTCTAGGAAATTATGCTAAACAGTTAAGCAGACCGAATCTTTTATATGTAACAGCAGAGAACTTTGTCTCAGAGTTTATAGCTGCAATAAGAAGTAGAGATGCTATGGCAATAACTAAGCTTCGTGATAAGTATAGAAGCCTGGATTTCATTATTTTTGAGGATATTCAGTTTTTATGTGGTAAGGAATCTTCTACGGAAGAATTCACTCATATTCTTAATGATCTTTTAACTAAAGGAGCGCAAGTTGTTATTAGTTCTGATAGACCACTTTCGGAACTTGATATTCCAGAGAAATTAAGTGTCAAGATTTCCTTTGCTACACAGATGGAAATGAATTATTAGGGAGTACAGAGAGCAAGAACGAGCGTATTTTTGAGGATATGCGATTAGGCATTATAAGGGGTACTTTTATTGGTTCAACATTTAAGCTTGGATCGGGTGTAAACGTTCAGAATAATTGGTGAATATGATATAGAGGGATATTAGAACGGATGGCAGAGATGGAATACAATGTTAATATTTCGGAAAATCAAAAAAATAAGTGCAATGAAATTATTCATTCTCATTCTGAAATATGTAGAGGTTTGGGGAATTGGTTAGGCAGAATTCCTTTAGCGGATAGTGCAATTATTATCCCAATACAAACGGCTATGATAATTAAATTGGCAATGGTATTTGATCAACGAATTGATGATAGAACCGCTCAGTCAATTATAGCAAGTAGTTCGAATTGTTCCTCTTTCCTAGATAGAGCAGCATTTCATAGGTTGTTTTGTTGGGGGACAGGAATTAGGAATACAATTAGTGCGACAAATGCATCTAAATCAACAAAGAGAATTGGCTGGAGAGCAGCTGACAGATTGTCTAGGGAGAGATTCGATGATGCAGATATAGATGAGGATGGTTCATCATCAGTTCACTGGCATACATATGAGGTTGTACATAAATTCAGAAAGAATGAAATAAGGCTTGTGTCAGTAAAAATAGATAGTGGAGATTCAAACCAAAAGTCAGATAATGGAGAAACAAACTAATGAGTTTAAAGATTGGATTTAATAATACAAGTGCTGGATTCAAGGTCTTGTATCTTATAAAGGCTATTGCACTGTTTGTCTTGTGCAGAGTACATGATTTTACTAGGTATAAGGTCTGTAGAACTTTTAGTGATTTGTTCTATTGGCCGGAGGGGCTGTGTGTAGATATGTTAGTGATATTCAGTTTTTTTATTATAGGGGCATTGATGATGTACGATGCTTTTGTTTTCTGTGATAAATGTAAGATAAAGATTGAAAATAAGCCTGAAAATAACATAATTATATTCCCAGGTTAGAGACGTTGAACCATATAGATATATGAGTCGAAGTAATGAAGGTAAGAGCAATTGCCTTAGGCATAAAAAATATTTCGGCGCGTGACGAACTTCAGAGAGAACTAGAGTGGAAATGCGATATTACACCATTGGAGGCTCTAAATATACTAAATGGATATAATTCTAATGATTATGTGACGCGTTATGTAAGAATGCAAAATCATACAACTATCGAGATCGAAGACCCAGAGTATCTGGAATGGTTAGCTCAAAAAGAAATGGAGGAGCAGCAGAATATTATTGATGATTTTGGTATAGAGGAGGATTAAACTATTGAAATTTGGCATTAGAAATTTGGCATCATGCTGAAAGTTGATATAATAAGTGTATACTAGTATTATTACAAATAGAAAAACTTGAAAAGGCGTAAAAAAATGAAAAAAATCGGTATTGTACTAGCAGGCGGAGGTGGAAAAGGAGCTTATGAACTAGGCGCTTGGATTGCTTTTCAACATATCTGGCAGGAATTGGATGTTGAAGTAGAGGCATATTCCGGGGCTTCTGTAGGTGCACTTAATGCAGCCCTTTTTTCATGTTCTACCGCTGAAGAGGCAGATTCAATCTGGTCCAAGATTAGTCCTTCAACTATTTTTAATGTTGAAATTATAGATTTATTAAAATTAGTTCCAACTCCAATTATCATTAGACAAGTAGTGGAATTATTGTATGGTACGGCGGGGAAGGATGTATACTCGAGGTCAAAGGGAAAAGAAAAAGCTAATGACAAAATTTTAGAAGAGATACGTAAAATTATTTTAAAAGATGGTTTATTTAATCGAGCGGGTCTAATACATATAATCAATCAGACAAATATAAGAGAAGAAATAAATACAAAAAATGTATATGCTAGTTGCACCAATTGTGATACTGGCAAAGTGGAATACAAAAAACTCAATAGTGAAAACTATATAGATGTTCTATTAGCTTCTTCAGCACTTCCGTTTGTATTTGGGCGTGAGATGGGAAAGTACAGAGATGGTGGGCTATTGGATAACGTCCCAATTATGCCACTTACTCCGGGGTATGTCGATGGTACTAAGTGTAATGTTTTTATAGTAATTCATCTTGGAACGAATGATATTAGTTCATTTGAAGGTAAAAGGTTTGATGGATGTAAGTTGTATCACATTTTTCCAAACGAAAGTCTGCATGGTCTGAAGGGCACTTTGACTTTTTCACAAAAGGGCATTAATAAAATGAAAAAGCAAGGTATCAGAGAAACTGAATATGAATTATATGATATTAATAAGATTAAAGATTTCTTATCTACACCAGTAGACAAAGAGATGCATTATTATCATGGTAAAACATATAGTAGTATAAATGAATTATATGCAGAAATCAAAGATGACTCAATAGTCAACACTGAGTCGGAATTCAAAAAAAAGATTGATTATAAAGAAAAAATTTTTAGAATAAACAATATAAAAATTACCAAATTAATTTTAAAACTAGAAACACTTTCTCACAATAAAATAGTAATTATAACTTCTATTTTAACTTCTATTTTAACTATAGTTGGGGGACCAGTGGCTGCTGGAATAACTGCGCCAATAGGATTGTTACTTGGACCAGCTTTGTTGACTGTATTACTCAAATTATTCCTTGAGTTTAAGTCAACAGATTTTATTTATGATATTAAAAATGACTATACTTGCATAGAAAATTCGTAAGCGCTAAATAAGTTGGTGCCTTTCGGCACGGTCGTAATCCATGGGATAATAGACTCCATATAACTATTGAGTTATATTTTTTCAAGTTTTTCAAGTA
>JAGHUN010000078.1 GCA_018064805.1 Candidatus Colinaster scatohippi | reverse complement strand
ATAAGCATAGACAATGAGCATATCGGTAGCATTAGTTGTTCGCCGATTTTTATTAACGAACTTAAATGTGTCGCTGATGTCATACAGACAGTCTGGGTTTGCATTCGTCAATACCTAAACAATAAAAACGCTACCAATGACCAAATAACGATAAATCAAGAACTAAAACCTTAAACAATTGCCGACAATCACCACCCGGCTATATATTAACCCTTGAGATCACTATTCTCCTATTATACATGGGAAATTTAAAGCGACCGATACAGATAAAATTCCGTGTAAACACCATAGAATACAACTCCATAAAGGAAAGAATGAAGGAATGCAATATTAACAATTTCTCTAAATACATGAGACAAATGGCACTCCATGGATGTGTTATTATTACCGATTATTCTGAGCTAAAAGAGCGAAATCATGAACTTCATTAAATCGGAGTAAATATTAATCAGATAGCGAAGAAAGTTAATGAAACTGGAACTATTGATCCTCGGGAGATCGAATTATTAAAGAAGATGATGGACTCTATATAGCAATCACAAAAATACATCCTATCCGACGAACCCTAAATAAAGCCGTCAAATATATAACCAATCCTAGCAAAACTGAGGAAGAGCTATATGTTTCAACTTATGCTTGTCTGCCCAGCTTGATACTTTTCGGAACGAGCAAAAAAATCTTGAACAGGCTAAAAAGAATGTTAAAATAATCATGCAGCAAAACACGGATGATAAATCCAAAGAAAAAAACAAATGGCAGTATATTGAATGAATATACAACTAGAGAGTGCAGTTCATTTGCTGCACTCTCTAGCTACTTTCTTCATTATAATAAATACTACCATTTTTATTTTCGCACGAAATATGGAACATTTCGAAAAATTAATTTTTAAAACATTTTCGAATCTATGACTTTCTGAAGTGCTTTTATTGCCTCATTATATTCTATCTTTGTCTTTTGAAAATAGCTGGTAATATCCTCATAATCACTTTCATATACTCTATTTTCAATAATCTGTGATAACATGGTTGGAATTCTTACATCCGGGGCAGATGATGGACATCTTCCCATTTGCTGACGATGCTCTCTCACCTCTTTTATAAGTTTTCCAAACTCATCATTAAAGGCCATTTTAGGTAACAACATATAAATATCAAAAATATGTCTTGAATGCAATTTCAAATCATTATCCATAAAATAATCGCACAGAGCAAATACTTTATCTATAAAAGTGCGTTCTAAACTCTGGACATTCATTTCAAAAGGCTCTAGCCCATATTCTTCAACAATGTCCATATTCTCTTTCATTAAGAATTGATAAATGTAACTATCTACCGTTGCCTTCTCAGTCGGAAAAGCTTTTGATCTTAAGACTACTTCCATCTTAACACCAGGGAACATACTCTCCGGCACATATCCATCAATTGGTGAATAATTAAGTATATAACATTGGTAATCTGCTTTACTCCAAATATCATCTACGTTTGGAATCGGCATTCCTAGTTCTTCACTAATCTTAATTACAACATTTTCCTTAAATTGTCTTCTGGCACCTCTTCCCAAATCATCTGAAAAAGCTATATCAATATCTTCTGAAAATCTATCTATTACATGATGACATTTTGAAAGAGATGTTCCTCCCTTAAATACGCATTCCGGTGCTCTTTTAGCCAATTCTCTAAGAATCATTGTGACATAATAATCCTTTTCTATAATAGCAATAGGGAGCCCAATCTCATTTGCAGTTGCAGATACTACTTCTTCGAATAACTGTTTGTCATTATACAAATACATCATATAACTCCTTTTCATAGAAATTCTTATATACTTTAACTGGATACAGCGAAATGTATTCATCTATATCCTGTTTTTGTATATTCTGTTTCTTTATGATTTCTCTTAATCGTTTAGAAACCACGTCCTCACTTTCATCTGATAATCGATCAACCTCACAAAGCAAATCCAAAAATTGCAAAACTTTAGCATTCTCTTTTGTCACTGTTGTCTTAGGTTTTCTAAGACGAATTGTCTGTCCTTTGATTTCAATATCTCTTACTTTAGCACTTGCCTCATTTGATACTATTTCGACTGTTACAGGTACTTGCAAAGTCATTCCTACTTGGTTCGCAAATGTATAACCGCTATAATATCCCTCAATTTTACCTCGCCTGTTTATATATCTATATTTAGCCACTGTTCCAGCAGCAATCGGCACTCCGCCTTTTAGTCTTGATTGTGATGGAATATAAAACACTCCATTATCAAAACGCTTTAATAATCCCTGATCACAAAGCTGCTTTAATAAAGGTCTAAGAGTATTTCCTGGGAGCCCCAATTCAATATCTGAAGTAAATATCGGCTCATTTGGTTTGTAATTTTCTATTAAGTATTCATATAACATGCTATCACCGCCTTGTAACGTTTTTTGACTTCCTCTTCTCACTTTCGTTGTTTTGATTGTAACGCATTTTAACTGTAAATGTCAATATTCGTTTGTTTCATTAAAAAATCTCAACTTCCAAATTAATTACTTAATAATGAATAGCATTGCCTTATCTAGAAGCATTATGACTGATTTAGTAAATAAGGATTGGTGCATACTGTTCAAAAATATTCTTATCCACCAAAATCATTAAATTTATCTTGTAGGCAGCCCCTGCTTCAATTGCCAGCTTCACAAACTGTGGTCTACTCATGTTGTATAATTCAACACCCTGCCTACACCTAATGAATCTTTTGGTTTCATCATCCTTTCTGATTATCTCTTTTAGCTGATTCATTGATTTTTTACTTTCTGCTTGCATTGATTTCCTCCTTATCGCTGTAGTAAATGTCAAACCATATCTTCCGGAAAACGCAAAAAAGACACTCTCCTAAGATTTTTGTTTCTTAGAAAAGTGTCTTATTCTCCTAATTACTTATGTTGTTTTACAACAATTGTGTGGTCAGCGTGTGGTCAAACTGCTCATCGGCCCCTCACAAACCCAGTAAAATCAATGCTTCCAGCTTAGCCTATCAACCAGTCGTACATCTCCTGATACTTAGCAGCACTTGTATACCAAGAGAAATCTGCTACCATAGCACGATCGATAATCTTGTTCCACTCACGCTTCTTATCATAATAGATGTGCTCTGCATAACGGATTGTACGAAGCATTTCATGTGCATTGTAATTAGTGAACGAGAAGCCGGTACCTGTGCTCTCATACTCATTGTATGGCTGAACAGTATCCTTAAGACCACCTGTCTCACGAACAATCGGAACTGTTCCATATCTAAGAGACATAAGCTGTGATAGTCCACATGGCTCGAAAAGCGATGGCATAAGGAATGCATCACATGCCGCATAGATCTTATGAGATAATGGTTCAGAGTAATAGATATTACCACTTACCTTATTGCCATATTTCCAATCAAAGTGACGGAACATATTCTCATAGCGCTCCTCACCTGTACCAAGTACAACAATCTGTACCTTATCAGTAGAACAAAGCTCGTCCATTACATACGCAATAAGATCAAATCCTTTCTGATCTGTAAGTCTTGATACAATACCAATCATCATTGTTCCTGCATCCTTATCAAGACCTAACTCCTCCTGAAGCTTTAACTTATTCTTAATCTTCTCCTTACGGAAGTTAACTGCGTTATAATTCTGTACAATATGTGGATCTGTCTCCGGATTGAAATCTTCATAATCAATACCATTAACGATACCACGAAGATCGCCTGAACGTGCATTCATAAGACCATCAAGACCTTCACCATAGAAGGCTGTCTTAATCTCTTCAGCATAAGTATCACTAACTGTTGTAATAGCATCTGCATATACAAGACCACCCTTTAAAAGGTTAGCATCCTTATATGCCTCAAGCTTATCCGGTGCAAAATAATAATCAGAGAGACCTGTAATCTCCTGAACCTCCTTAATACTCCACTTCCCCTGGAACTTAAGGTTATGAATAGTCATTACAGTCTTAATTCCCTTATAGAAGTCACCTTCTCCAAATCTCTCATGAAGATAAACCGGAATAAGTCCGGTCTGCCAGTCATGACAATGAATAAGGTCAGGTCTGAAATCTATGAGTGGAAGTGCCGAAAGTGCAGCCTTACAGAAGAATGCATACTTTTCAATCTCCCAAAGCGGATCATCACAATATGGTTTCATTCCGCTGAAATATCCTTCATTGTCAATGAAGTAATACTTGATTCCATCCACCTCTGCTTCAAAGATTCCAACATAAGCATTCTTCCAATGATAGTCCATATAAAAGTTCTGCTTGAAAACGAGTTTATCAGCCATTTCCTGCTTCATACATGTATACTTTGGCAGAATTACTCTTACATCGTAATATTCCTTATCAAGGCACTTTGGAAGCGAACCGACTACATCGGCAAGACCACCTGTCTTAATAAAAGGTACACCCTCTGAAGCAACAAATAAGATTTTCTTCATTCTACAATATCCTCCGATACATCTTTTAGTGCATAAGCACTACTTAGTAACCCCATAAAATAATCTATTATTTATATTTTACAACTTCTTGCGTTTTCTATCAATTCTTTCGCGTTAGATAATCCTGTTTCTGTTAATTCTCCACCTGAAAGCATTCTGGCAATTTCATTCTCTCGCTCACTTTCACCAAGTCTCTTAATATCTGTAATCGTTGTATCCTCTACAACTCTTTTCTCTATCAGATAATGTGTGTCAGCCATTGCTGCTATCTGAGGTAAATGTGTAATTGCTATAACCTGATGCTCTTTTGAAAGTACTGCCATCTTTTGCGATACATTCCAGGCCGTCTTACCACTTATTCCCGAATCAATCTCGTCAAATATAAGTGTTTCAATGCTTTCCTTATCTGCTGTTGCAGCTTTCAGTGCAAGCATAAATCTCGAAAGCTCGCCACCACTCGCAACCATACTCAAACTCTTAACCGGCTCACCCATATTGAAAGAAACCAAGAAATCCACATCATCGATACCATATCTTCCAAGGTTTGCCTCATCAGCATTAACAGCTACCCTTAACTGAATACTGTCAAAGTTAAGTTCCTTAAGATTGCCGATAAGTTTTTCCTGCATTATACCGGCTGTTGATTCTCTGATTGCACTCAACTCCCTTGCACACTTCAGAGCATCCTCAAGTGCCTTATCATTTTTTGCCTTTAGTTCTTCAATATAGCCTTCATAGTTTTCCATCTTTTCTATAAAAGCACGCTTTGAATCAGCATATTCAAGAACCTGTTCAACTGTATTTCCGTATTTATCTTTCAGGTGATTATATGTATCAAGCCTTGACTCTGTCTCTCTGAATTCCTGTTCAGAGAATTCCATATTCTCCATATAATCCTGTATGCTTCGAATCGTATCCTTAAGAATATCCTCTGCATCTGCCAGACTTTCCGACATACCTGTCAGTTTTTCATCGTACTGAAGAACATTTCCCATCTCACGAATGGAATATCCTATCTGAACACCGGCACCTGAATCCATATTTATTGCAGAGTGTATTTTACCGAGAGACTCTGCTATCTTCTGACTGTTTTTCATCAAATGATATTTCTCATCGAGTGTCTCATCTTCACCTATTTCAAGCCTTGCTGCCTCAATTTCTTCAACCTCAAATCTTGCAAGAGCAATATCCTTATCCTTTGCGGTATTAGATTCAAGCGCTAGCTCCAACTCTTCACAGACTCTTCTATATTCAGTGTAAAAAGTGGCCATCTGATCTTTTTTCGCTACCAGTGTCTCATCGCCATAATCATCAAGAATATCTCTGTAATTACGCGCATCCAAAAGTGTCTGTGTATCATTCTGTCCATGAATATCTATTAACATGGATGCTATTTCCTTGAGCGCTCTGCTTGAGATTGTCTCCCCATTGCATTTGCACACGCTCCTGTTCTCCATAATCTTGCGCTGAATACTTATTGTTCCATCCGCTTCTTTGGGAATATCAAGCTCCTCCATTTTTCTTTGGAGTTCTTCACTATCAGATGTAAAAATCAATTCAATAAGGGCATACTCTTCACCGCGCCTTATAATATCCCTGCCGGCCCTTTGGCCCAATGCCAGCCTTATTGAACCTAATATTATGGATTTACCTGCGCCCGTCTCACCGGACAATATATTTAGTCCCGGTCGCAGCATTACTTCGCTCTCTTTTATTAGAGCCAGATTTTTAACTGTAATACTTTCAAGCATACATATACCTCACTGTCTTACTTCTCTTCAGGCATCACCCTTGCCCACAGATTGGTTATATGATCTCTCTGATCTTATCCATTACTACCTTTGTCTCTGCTGTCGTTCTAATTGCTATCATTATGGTATCATCACCTGCAATACTTCCGACAACTTCTTTCATATTCATAGCATCAACTGCTGCCGCAACAGCCATCGCCATACCTGCTACTGTTTTTATCACAAGAATATTCTGAGCATTATCCATAGACAGAAAACCATCTCTCAATACTCTCAGATATTTACCTGAAAGATGGAAATCCTGACCTCCTGTAATAGCGGAATATTTCTGTTTTCCGTTACCTGTTGAAATCTTACTTAACTTTAGTTCATTTATATCTCTTGAAACAGTGGCCTGAGTTACTTGAAAACCCTCATCCTTCAGTCTTCGCGATAACTCCTCCTGCGTATCTATTTCATACTCGTTAATCATATCAATGATACGAGCCTGTCGTTCTCTTTTTGTCATATTAATTCCGGATTTTTAAATATATACTATACCAACTTACTGTTAAGTGTCTGTAAAAAACTATCCTTGTTGAGCTTTACAATTGATGCCGTATCATCCGAACAGGTAATTGTTATCTTATCACCTGTCTGCATATTATACATGTCGCTACCATCTGAATTGGCTGATACAAGCTGTTTCCTGCCATCTCTGCCTTCACCGATTCGCACCTCAACGATGTCATCTGCACTAAGTACTATACTTCTTGAATTAAGTGTATGGGCACATATTGGTGTAAGTATAAGCATTTTGGCCTCAGGTTCAACAATGGGTCCTCCTGCCGACATATTATATCCTGTTGAACCGGTCGGTGTTGCAACAATTATTCCATCAGCATTAAATTCATATAACAGCGAGCCGTTAACAAAAACACTGAAATTGATAATCTGAAGCGCTCCACTTCTTGATATTGTGAAGTCATTAAGCGCCGGTGGCATTACATAACTGCTGCCATCACTTCCCTCAACAATGCCCTTAAGCATCATTCTGCTACTTAATTCATAATCGCCGGCCATAACTCGGTCAATAGAGCGTTCCACTGACTCAGGATCAGTTTCAGCCAAAAAACCAAGCGTTCCAACATTAACACCAAGTATTGGAAGACCTGTTCCTGCAAGTTCTCTTGCTACCTGCAATATAGTTCCGTCACCACCAAGTACAACAACACAATCTGCATTTGCATCCTTTGCAAACTGCTCATCCTTACCCTCGCAGTTTCGAACTACTTTTTTATAAGAACCGCCCTTTTTTTCTATATATGAAGCTATCTTATCCGTCAGACCAAACTGCGGATCCTTAATCATATTAGTTACAATCAGAAACTCTTTCATTATTTCCTATCCAATACAAAGTCATCATTCCTTATCAAGTGCACCATGCGCCTTGATTACCAAGCCTTTAATAAGTGTCTCCATCTCTTCATCAAGAGGATGCGAATTGCTTTCAAGAACTTCCTTAAGCTTATCCTCCGCTTCTCGTTCTGTCAGGCCATCAACCTTTTCATTCATACCTATATTCTTTTTCAGATGAATGAGATATTCGATATTCCCTTCAGGTCCCTTAATTGGCGAATGTTCAAGGTCCAATATATCAAAGCCTGCTAAATCAGCAAAAACACAAATCTTGGTTATTACCTCTTCATGTACCTTTGGTTCTCTTACAACACCCTTCTTTCCAACCTTATCACGCCCGGCTTCAAATTGTGGCTTAATAAGACATACCATCATGCCATCATCATTAAGCAGTGCTCTTGCCGGAAGCAAAATCTTGGTAAGTGAAATAAAAGACACGTCACATGAAGCAAACTCAATATCATCTTCAATATCTTCTCTTGTAAGATATCTGAAGTTAGTCTTCTCCATGCATACAACTCTCTCATCATTGCGGAGTTTCCATGCAAGTTGTCCATGGCCCACATCTACGGAATAAACCTTACTTGCACCGTTTTGAAGCATACAGTCTGTAAAGCCTCCTGTCGATGCACCAATATCCATGCATATCTTTCCATCCAGTTCAAAGTCAAAACATTGCATAGCCTTTTCAAGCTTGAGTCCACCACGGCTGACATACTTAAGGCTTGCACCCCTTACTTCTATACTGGCCGTCTCCGAATCAAAGGTACTTCCCGCCTTATCCTCTTTTTGACCATCTACATAGACTATTCCGGCCATTATTATAGCCTTAGCCTTTTCTCTGGACTCTGCCAGCCCTTTATTAACAAGTAAAATATCCAGTCTTTCTTTCATTTACCGGTCCTATTATCCACTTCAAAAGTGACACCTATATCACTTTTAATTAAGTTCTGCCATAATTCTGTCTGCCACAGTTTCCGCATCAATTCCAATCTGTTTTTTAAGCAAATCTACATTACCATGCTCTACAAATTCATCAGGTATACTTATCGTAACAACTCTGGCATCTTTATAATTACTATATACATATTCGGATACCTTTTCGCCATATCCGCCACTTGCAACATTCTCCTCCATAGTTACAAAAAGCGAATGGTCTGCTACCAGTTCATCAATCATATCTGTATCTATAGGCTTAACAAATCTTGCATTAACAAGTGTTACACTGTATCCCTTCTGCTTGAGTATATCTTTTACCTTCAGAGCAGTCTCAACCATACTTCCAACGGCAAGTACAGCTATTTCCTTCTCTCGACTTATCACTTCAGAGCGGCCTAACTTTATAGGTTCTCTGCAATCCTTTAGTCCGTCAAACGCAGTACCTCTGGGATATCTTACTGCGATTGGGCCACCAAAACCAACTGCAAACTTCATCATATCGGAAAGTTCCCATTTATTCTTAGGTGCCATAACAGTCATTCCCGGGATACTTGACAGATATGATAAATCAAATATTCCCTGATGAGTTTCACCATCACTTCCAACAAGACCTGCCCTGTCAATTGCAAATACAACCGGAAGATTCTGCATACATACATCATGAAGAATCTGATCATATGCTCTCTGCAGGAAAGAAGAATATATGGCTACAATCGGAACCAGTCCCCCGGTAGCTAAACCGGCTGCAAATGTAACTGCATGCTGTTCCGCTATTCCAACATCAAAAAATCTATCCGGATATATATTATGAAATCTCTTCAGTCCTGTTCCATCCGGCATAGCCGCAGTTATTGCCACAACCTTGTCATTTCGTGCCCCAAGCTTAACCATAATAGTTGAAAAGACATCTGTATAATTGGCTTTTTCCCTCTTTTTAGACGGAATACCTGTCTCAATATCAAAAGGCTCTGTACCATGAAATCTGGCCGGGTGCTTTACTGCCGGTTCATATCCATGTCCCTTTTCTGTAATTACATGTACAAGCACGGCCTTATTTACTCTTTTGGCCTCATTAAGTACCTTTTTAAGCGCATTAACATCATGGCCATCAACAGGTCCTAAATATGTTATTCCCATATCCTCGAAGAACATTCCCGGAATAATCATCTGCTTGACCATATTTTTGGTTCTTCTTACAGCATCAATAACTGCATTACCATGAGGCTTATCAAGCATCGAGTAGTAGACCTTATCCCTTAAGCTAATGTAATTCTTGGCAGTACGTATATTGTTAAGATATTTACTGACACCACCGACATTTTCTGATATGGACATATTATTATCATTAAGAACGATAATAAAATTGGAATTCATTCTTGAAGCGTTATTAAGTGCTTCATAAGCCATTCCGCCTGTAAGCGAACCATCACCTATAACAGCAACTACCGTCTCATCGGTTCCATTAATGGCTCTGGCGTTAACCATTCCAAGCGCTGCCGAAATTGAGGTTGAACTATGCCCTGTATCAAAAGAATCACACTCACTCTCATTTCGCTTTGGGAAGCCACTCATACCACCAAATTTTCTCAGATTATCAAATCCCTCTCGTCTTCCCGTCAGTAATTTGTGGGTATATGACTGATGACCTACATCCCATACAATCTTATCCTTGGGCATATCGAGCACCAGATGTAATGCCATTGTCAGTTCCACAACTCCGAGGTTTGATGCCAAATGGCCTCCGGTAACTGAGATTTTATTAATCAGAAAATCACGAATTTCCTCCGCAAGCTCAGGATATTTCTTCTTATCTATTTTTTTTATATCATTTGGTTCTTTTATTTGTTCAAGCAACATTGCTCTCTCCCTTTACAGTATCCCTAAGGGCTGCTGTTACTATTTTTTTCTTGTAATCATGCTAAGTAACAATTCCTCAAGGAATGGATTATCCCCCGGAAGAGTATGAAGAAGCGTTATTGCTTCCTTAGACAATTTCTCTACCATAGCAGTTGATTCTTCAATTCCGTGAAGAGTTACATAGGTAACCTTCTTATTCTTCTCATCACTTCCAATTGGTTTACCAAGCTCTTCAAAGGTACTTGTGACATCCAGAATGTCATCCTGAATCTGAAAAGCTACACCAACATTATAGGCTATCCTCTCTAATGTTCTGACAGTAATATCATTAGCACCACCAAGTATACCACCTATCATCATAGCCGCCTGTATCAGAGCTGCAGTCTTTTTCTCATGGATAAATAAAAGAAGCTCCTCATTAACCTCAGATGCATCCTTACCCTCTGATTCAATATCAGCAGTCTGGCCACCTATCATACCATATATACCACTCTTGTTAAAAAGTACTCCTACTGCTTTACCCACTCTGGCAGGATCCTTACCCACCTCAAAGGCCTTGCATGCTATCTCACATGCATAATTAAGCAATCCGTCTCCTGCAAGCGTTGCCATTCCGGCACCATATACAACGTGAGTTGTTTTGCAGCCCCTTCTGTATTCATCATTATCCATACAAGGCAAATCATCATGAACCAATGAATATGTATGAATCATCTCGAGAGCTGTCATAAAATACTCTATAACTTCAATCTCATCACCCTCAAAAAGTTTAAAGGTCTCTCGCATAAGCATTGGACGAACTCTTTTTCCACCGACTGTAATACTATAATTCATTGCTTCAATAACAGTCTTCTGTGGTCCCTCTTCCTTTGGAAGATATTTACTTATTATTTCTTCTATGAGTCTAATTTTCTCATTTTTTTCTGCTTCAAAATTCATTGCAATTACTCCATCTAAATCTCAGTTAAACCGGATCAAAAAGTGTCGCACTACCATCCTCTTCAAGCTTAAGGACATCCTTCTCAACCTTATCTATCCTGTCATTACAGGCCTTTACATATTTCATTCCCTGTTCATATATCTGAAATGACTCCTCTAGCGATATGCTGTCCTCTTCTAGTTTCTTTACACAGTTATCCAGTTCATCCATCATTTCTTCAAGTGTAAGTTCCTTATTTATATCCATTGCATTCTCTCTCTAATTACGCGTTACTTCTATAGAATTAACGGTTGCATCAATATGACCATTTTTTACATAAACAGTAATATCTTCTCCCGGTTTAACCATGGCAGCATCATTTATACATCTGCCATCCTTTGTCTCTGAAAAAGAATAGCCTTGTGACAGCTTAAGTAATGGCGACACACCATTAAGCGCTTCTGCAGCAAGTGCTAACCTGTTACGACGGCCATCCAATTTCCTTTGCATAGCGTCCTTAAGCCTATCCTCCGACTGCATAGTAAAAAATCTTCTATCGGCAATTTTACTCTTTGGACTTAATCCTGTAAGTCTTGCTGCACACCTTCCAACAGTAAGTCTGTACTTTTCCGTCTTCCGGTTCATCTCCTTAACAAGCTGCTGTCTATATACCCCAATCGCCTGCTCGATACCTGCTACATCTCTTGTTGCGAGAGCTGCGGCTGCTGTCGGAGTCTCTACTCTTACATCTGCTACAAAATCAGCTATCGTAAAATCCGTCTCATGACCTACCGCTGATATTATCGGAATACCACAATCAAAAATCGCCTGCGCTACTATCTCCTCATTAAAGGCCCACAGATCCTCAATAGACCCTCCACCACGACCTACTATCATGGTATCAACGCCATACTCTTCCAACATCCGAATACCTCTGACAATGCTTGGTGCCGCATTAGCCCCCTGTACATTGGCCGGATAAAGTATTATCTGAACATATGGATCACGAGCTTTAGCAACGCTTATTATATCCCTTATTGCAGCTCCGTTAGGTGCTGTGACCACACCAAGTACCCTGCAATCCTTTGGTATCGGCTTCTTGTACTCCTGTGCAAAAAGCCCTCTCTCTTCCAGTTCCTCTTTCAGCTTGAGATATTTTTCATAAAGCTCGCCCAGGCCATCCTGCTCTATTCTTACTGCATAAAGCTGATACTTACCATCTCTTTCATAAGTATCCACTCTGCCATATACAATAACCTGCATTCCTTCCTGTAGTGAAAAAGATAAGCCTCTGCGGTTACCTGCAAACATCACGCAGGAAATCACACTTTGCTTATCTTTAAGAGTGAAATATATATGTCCCGATGAATGATATTTATAATTGCTGATTTCACCCTTAACAGCTACAGCAGCTAATAAATAATCATGGGTGAACATATTTTTAATATATGAATTTATCTGTGCAACAGTATACACACTACCAGCCATACCTGTTCCTTTTTCGGAGCCTATACAAACTTTGCCAACACTCCGTTAACAAAACTGTAGGATTCATCCTGACCAAATAATTTAGCAAGCTCAACGGCCTCATTTACAGCTACACTTGCCGGAATATCATCATCAAATACTATTTCATATACACCAAGTCGAATAATTGTAAGATCAACCTTACTCATTCTGTCAGTTGTCCAACCCTTGGCTCTCTCGTTAATTGACTTATCAATATCATCCAGATGAGCTACAATACTCTCATATTTCTTCTGAACATAGTCGCTTTCCTCTTCGGTAAACTCCTCATCACTTGTCTCAAAAAAAAGACTCATCTGCTCATCCATCTCATCTGCATCATTAAACTCGATTCTGAACAAAAGCTTGAAAATCTGCTCTCTCAAACCTCTTCTAGTCATTTGATTACTGTCCCTTCTGCATATCAACGCCTGCGATTCTGATATTTACATCAGTTACCTCAAGACCTGTCATATTCTCTATTGTTGTCTTAATCTTCTCCTGAACCTTACTACATGTTGCAGGAATATTATATCCATAGCTCATTGTAAGAGACATCTCTATCTTAACCTTACCATCTACAATATCAGTCTTAACGCCCTTAGTAAGAGACTTATAACCCATCTTATTCATAATATCATTGCTGATATTACCTGCCATCGATGAGACACCCTCTACTTCCGTAGCTGCAAGACCTGCAATAACTGCAACCACATCATCAGCTATCTGAACTGTACCGATAGATTCTTCTCCGTTTATTGTATATACCTTGTTATCCATACTACCTCCAAAACAATCCAAATCAGAATCGAAACACACTAATAACTCCCATTCTGATTAGTCAATGCAAAGGTTATAATGCTTGTTACTACACCTACTTTGCATACTGTAATAATCACTAAGGCACCGGTACATACTAAAGTGCACCAGTGCCTTTTATTATATCATATTATCACTGTAAAGCAAACATCAGCTTACGCATATTGGCATCGTCAACATATCTTATCTGACGTACTACAAGATAATCGAAAACCTTCTGATTATCTATTAATTCTGCCCTTACCTGATTATATACAAGAGGGTCTGAACACTTAAAAGAAACCGACTTCTGGCCAAGTGCTCTTGCATAGTCAAATATTGCCTTTATCTGTTCAGGATTATAGGTTGTAACATACAGACCTTCCTTCACATAATAATTGTCATCTATTGCCTGAGCATATGGAAGTTCAACAATATCCTCTGCTGTATGCGTTGAACTAATCTCAGGAGATGTTACCAGCAAATAGTCATAATTTACAGGCGGAGCATAATCAACTTTATTGGCATCTGCAGACTTATACGAAGAATCTCCCCATGTTACATCCGCATAATACCACTGCCCATCTGCCATAATCGCATTCCAGGCATGGCTTTCACCATTGCTTACAGTTCCGGTAACAAGTGTACATGGAATTCCCATTCTGTTAAGCAGTAGCTGCAATGTCTTGGCATAACCCTGACATACGGATTTTTTATTGATAAGCACAGAAATTATATTCTGATTATCAGCCGAATTAACATCATATTCTGTTTCAAGAACAATTATATCATAGGCATATTTAATCTTCTGATACTCTGTTGCTCCCGGATATACATTGGCTAATATTGCATCAACAGCAGCATTTATATCCTTTTTCAGTTTTTCCGCTTCACTTTCGCTGTAACAGTAGCTTGCACTAAAAGCTAATCTCTTAAGTTCACCGCCTCTGGTATATTTAGTGAATCTGTATCCGTTAACATAGAAAATCTCAGGATGATCCATCATAACACAGTTAAAGGCCTTTTCAATAACCTCCGGTTCAAGAGTCGGCACTGTTACATTCTCTTCAAAGCTGACGATTGCTGTATAAATAACATCATATACAGCCCGTTCATCTTCGTTGATTTTCTGATAAGCATAGGATAGGCTGTCGTGAGTTGCACCATCAATCTTAATTACATTCTCAATCTCAGTCTCGGTCTCCTCAGTTATCTCAGACTCGGTAGTTTCAACAGTTTTCTCCTCTGTCTCCTCTTCTTCCGCAGTCGATTCACTTGACATGACTGTCTCAGATTCCTCAGTAATTGAATATTCATATACGGTCAGATTGTCAACTGATGCCACATCATTATTCAGTTCCTTCTGATAATATGCATAACCAACAAGTCCAAGCAAAATAGCTGTTGATATTGCAAGTATACCCAATTGTTTTTTCATTATGCCTCCAGTCTCTTCATAAATGAAGTAACCAGCCGGACCGGTAACTATTCTGTACCGAACTCTGATAACTCAAGGCCCGGGTTACGGTCAAGAGTCATACCCACACTCCACGAATTAACAAACAGAAGAAGCGGATTATCCTTAAGATCCTTTATCTTCTTCATATCGCTTGTTCCCGTAAGCTTATCAAGATCAATATCCTTGTTTGTAATCCACCTGATATGCTCATACGGAAGTGGCTCAAGTCTTATTTCCACATTATACTCGCTTTCGAGTCTGTATTTTAGGACATCAAACTGTAACACACCTACAACGCCGACGATTATCTCTTCAAGTCCCGTATTATACTCCTGGAATATCTGAATTGCACCCTCCTGGGCAATCTGCGTAATCCCCTTTACAAACTGCTTACGCTTCATGGTATCTACCTGTCTTACACGTGCAAAATGCTCAGGTGCAAAAGTAGGAATACCCTCATACAGAATATCAGCCTTAGGCATACATATAGTATCACCGATTGAAAAAATACCCGGATCGAATACACCAATAATATCTCCGGCATAAGCTTCATCAAGTATCTTACGTGAGTCTGCCATTATCTGCTGTGGCTGTGAAAGTCTCATGACCTTATTGCCCTGCACATGCTTAACCTCAGTTGCCGCATCAAACTTACCGCTACATATACGCATAAAGGCAATTCTATCTCTGTGCGCCTTATTCATATTAGCCTGAATCTTGAATACAAAAGCGCTGAATTCATTCTCAACAGGATCAATAAGTTCACCCTTTGACTTTCTTGGAAGTGGTGTGGTTGTCATCTCGAGGAAATACTTAAGGAATATTTCAACACCAAAATTAGTTAATGCTGAACCAAAAAATACCGGCGTAAGCTTACCGCTCTGAACCTCAGCCAGATCATATTCCGCACTTGCGCCATCAAGAAGTTCAATTTCATCCTTAAGTATGTCATACTTATCCTGACCAATACCTGCTATAACACCTGCCTCATCAGACATGTCAATAACAGTAGCCTCACCTTCTTTTGTACCTTTTTCCGTATCAGAATATGTTATTATACAATCTTTTTGCCTGTCATATACGCCCTTAAAAGCCTTACCACATCCGATAGGCCAATTGACAGGACATGTCGCAATGCCAAGTTCCTTCTCAATCTCATCTAATAGTTCAAAGGTATCATTTGCATCCCTGTCCATCTTATTAATAAATGTAAAAATCGGAATACCTCGCATACCACAAACCTTAAATAGTTTTCTTGTCTGCGCCTCTACACCTTTGGAAGCATCAATGACCATTACGGCACTGTCTGCTGCCATAAGCGTACGATATGTATCCTCCGAGAAATCCTGATGTCCCGGAGTATCAAGAATATTAATACACATTCCATCATACTCAAACTGAAGTACTGAAGAAGTAACGGAAATACCTCTCTCCTTCTCAATCTCCATCCAGTCCGAAACAGCATGTCTGGCTGTTGCCTTACCCTTTACCGATCCTGCAAGATTAATCGCACCACCATAAAGCAAAAATTTCTCTGTAAGTGTTGTCTTACCTGCATCCGGATGTGAAATAATCGCAAATGTTCTTCTCTTATTAATCTCTTCTGTATATTTCGCCATATATTCTCCTACAATATTCCGCTATCCAAATTTCACACGGAAATGGGGTATCTTTCAAAAAAATGAGCCCGGATATATATCCGGGCTCGTAAAAAACATTTTACTGCTGAGCAACATCCTTCATTGAGAAGCTGATTCTGCCCATCTTGTCCTTGCCCAGGCATACAACTGTTACTGTATCACCAAGTGTAAGAACATCCTCTACATGATTGATTCTCTCTTTGCTAATCTTAGAGATATGAACCATTCCTTCCTTACCAGGAGCGAATTCAACGAATGCACCAAACTCCTTAATACTTACAACCTTACCTGTGAAGATCTGACCCTGTTCAAAATCTGTAACGATTGTTGAAATCATCTTCATGGCCTCATCCATCTTAGCCTTGTCGATACCACAGATTGATACACGACCTTCTTCAGAAATATCAATCTTAACATCTGTACGAGCTACGATTTCATTGATTACCTTACCCTGCTTACCGATTACATCACCAATCTTATCAGGATCAATATCCATTGAGATAATCTTAGGAGCATACTCATTAACAGTTGCTCTTGGCTCAGCAATGGCTGTCTTCATACATGAATCCATGATGAAAAGTCTTGCATCACGACATCTTGAAATAGCACCCTCAACGATAGCTCTTGTAAGACCATGAATCTTAATATCCATCTGGATAGCTGTAATACCTTCTGTTGTACCTGTTACCTTGAAGTCCATATCACCGAAGAAGTCTTCAAGTCCCTGAATATCTGTAAGAAGAACAAAATCGTCATCTGTATCTCCTGTTACAAGACCACATGAGATTCCGGCAACCATAGCCTTAATAGGAACACCTGCTGCCATAAGTGACATACAAGATGCACATGTTGAAGCCATTGATGTTGAACCGTTTGACTCAAATGTCTCAGACACGGCACGAATTGCATATGGGAATTCTTCCTCTGATGGAAGTACCGGAATAAGAGCACGCTCTGCAAGCGCTCCATGTCCAATTTCTCTACGTCCGGGACCCCGGCGAACCTTTGTCTCCCCAACTGAATATGATGGGAAGTTATAGTGGTGCATATATCTCTTAGATGTAACATTAGAATCAAGTCCATCAACCTTCTGAGCTTCAGAAAGAGGTGCAAGTGTTACAACATCGCAAATCTGTGTCTGTCCACGAGTAAACATTGCAGAACCATGAACTCTAGGAATAAGATCAACCTCAGCTGCAAGTGGTCTGATCTGAGTAATCTCACGACCATCAGGACGCTTATGATCCTTAAGAATCATCTTTCTGATTGTCTTCTTCTCGTACTGATAAATTGCCTCACCTAAAATAGCGAGCCACTCCTCATTATCAGCAAACTTCTCTTCGCACTTCTCTGTGATAGCCTTAATATTGCCTTCACGTGTCTGCTTATCGTCTGTAAATACAGCTACTTCCATCTCTTCAGGCGGGCAAACTTCCTTAATTGCCGCGAAGAGTTCTTCAGGAATAGCGCAACTCTCATATGCGTGCTTTGGCTTACCAACCTCAGCCACAATACCATCGATAAACTTTACAATCTCCTTATTAACTGCATCAGCTTTATAGATAGCCTCAAGAATCTTAGCCTCAGGTACAATATTTGCACCGGCCTCAATCATGATAACCTTTGTAGCTGTTGAAGCAACTGTCATCTGAAGGTCACCATCATGCCACTGAGCCTGTGTTGGGTTGATGATAAGTTCACCATCTACAAGACCAACCTGTGTCATAGCAACCGGACCATCAAATGGAATATCTGAAATACATGTTGCGATTGCTGTTCCAAGCATAGCAACAAGTTCCGGTCTGCACTCAGGATCAACTGACATAACCATGTTATTAAGTGTTACATCATTTCTGTAATCCTTAGGAAAAAGTGGTCTCATTGGACGGTCGATAACACGGCTTGTGAGAATTGCATTCTCGCTTGCCTTACCTTCACGCTTATTGAAACCTCCCGGAATCTTACCAACAGAATAGAACTTCTCTTCATATTCTACAGAACATGGGAAGAAATCAATACCATCTCTTGGCTTGTCTGAAGCAGTTGCAGTAGATAATACTGTTGTATCACCATAGTGCATAAATGCACATCCGTTAGCCTGCTTACCTACTCTGCCTATGTCTACACTAAGTGTACGACCGGCGAGTTCCATACTAAATGTCTTATACATAGTCTCTCCTTTTCTGCCTTTAGGCTTAAATATTTTATCAGGCAGAAGAACCGAAACTACTGATAAATACATATTATACAAATAAAATAAATACTTATCAGTGGTCTCGGACGTTTCTTCTACCCAAGCAATAAAAGGGGATAGAAAAAATCCATCCCCTTACAAGTCATATTATCTTCTGATGCCAAGCTTCTCGATAAGTGCTCTGTATCCTTCAAGATCTGTCTTCATAAGGTAATCAAGAAGACCACGTCTCTGACCGATCATCTTGTACATACCACGTCTTGAATGATGATCCTTAGGATTGCTCTTAAGGTGCTCTGTAAGCTCGCTGATACGTGCTGAAAGAACTGCGATCTGTACTTCAGGTGAACCTGTATCGCCTGGCTTTCTGCCGTACTCGTTAATAATTGCTGTCTTTTTCTCTTTTGAAATCATTTCATTTCTCCTTTTTATAAAATACTACGCTTCATACTAAGAATGGGCCGGAGAAGCCTCATACCGAGTATGAGCACACACATACCTAGATATATTAACACACTACTTCCCTATTATCAACATCTTTTTTCTTACCATCCCTCAAGACCTGCAAGGGTTGTTTCTGCCCAGCTATACTGCGACATATATTCTCCGGCAAAAAGGTTCTCAGTTCCCGTGCCCCCATCAAGCCACTTATAATAATCACAGTCAATTTCGTTTGTAACAACACACATCTGGGCCTTTTTCTTAATTACCACATTTTCCAAATCATTCTGTCTTAATATATTCTTCAGGTCACTTATAAGATTACGTAGGTAATTCTCAAGCGAAGGTGTTACCTCCTTATCCTCCCAAAGCGCCCCCAAAAGCTCGCCATTGGAACAATATGCACCCTTTCTGTCTATAAGATATGCTAACAGTTCCTTTGTCTTAATATATTTGAACTGACATGGTTTATCGTCTATATATACTTCAAAGTTACCAAAACACTGTACCCTTAATCTTTTTCCACTCGAAGTAACAACCGGAGTCCTTAAATCTGCCAGTTCTCTCCTAACGTCATCCTCAGCAACCGGTTTAACCAGGTAGCCGGATGCATGCATTTTAATTGCCTCGAGCGAATACTCAGTGTAGGCAGTCACGAAAACTATATTAAGGTTAGGCTTAATCCCTTTTGCCTTTTTAGCAAAGGTTATTCCATCCATTCCGCGCATACTGATGTCACAAAAAGCGACATCAATGTCATTTTCTCCGATATATGCCAAAGCCTCCTCACAATCTGAAAAGCCACGCACATCTGTAATCTCCGGCATCTCGGATAACATCTCCACGAAATCCTCAAGTATTATTTCCTCGTCATCAATTGATATTACTCTCATAATTCTTCCTATTTTTCGGAATACAGATTGTAACTGTAGTTCCTTTTCCGGCAATACTGCCAATAGACAGATTACCGCCACACATAGCGGCAAGTCTTTTCCTTGAATTCTCTATTCCTACATGAATTCTACCTTCATTCTTAGCATCTGTTCTATCAAAACCAATACCATTATCCTCTATATTAACCACATAGCAATACTCAGACTCTGATGTTGAAATCTTAAGCGTACCACCCTCAGGTTTAGCCAAAAGTCCGTGCTTAACCGCATTTTCTGCCAGCGTCTGGACAACCATACTGGGAACCTTGAAATCAGTAGACTGTATATCATATTCAACATTTAGTTTATCACCAAATCTGTATTTCTCAATATTCAAATAGCATTCAACGTGCTCTATTTCCTTACTAATCGGAATACTTTCCTTTGATGTTAATGACTCCATATTGGCACGCAAATATTTAGACAACTGATCAATTGCCTCTCTGGCACGCTTGGGTTCCTTCGTACACAAGGCCCTGATTGTACTAAGCGCATTATAGAGAAAATGTGGCTGTATCTGGCTAATCATGGAATTGACCTGCGCCTTTGTCAGTTCATTCTCTACGTCCTTAAGTCGGAATGCTTCCTTCTGTGCAAGTGATGCCTTTCCAACTACAAACCAAAACTGAACAAATGCAAAGCCCAAAAAACCGATTTCAAGCACATGAATAATATATACACCTGTATATAGATAATAAATCATCTCAATACACGTACATACCATTAGAAAAAGCGCTGCACCGACAGCAACGAAATCCATTCTATTCCTAATTCCAACACTGTCACTTATAAACAACCAAATATAATGCAAAGAGATAATTACACCCATTACCAGAGCAAAAACGATTGGAACGCTTCCCGCCGGATAGCCAATGCTAATCCACAAAAGAGAAATACTGGTTACAGTATATGAAATTGCAACCAAAAGTGCTGCCCTTGTTTTATTTTCATCACTTCTAAGAATCTTCCTAAAATATGAGAACAAAAACAGAACGGACAGCATCTGAAGAGATGTATCGATATATTCAAGTAACTCATACTTTTCAAATAACAATGTAATATACCTGGGATTTATAAAACATATAATTGCCCCAAGTATTGTAGCAATTCCACAGTTTACAATTCCATACTTATTCTCATCAGATGAATATCTGTACTCAATACCTGTTACAATCATTAGTATGCCAACTACTAATAACACAAAATCGCCAAATATCATTGAAAAACAGCTCTTTATCTGATGAAAGAGAACTGCAGCCTTAGTACTCTTATTAAGATTTTCCCAAAAATATCTGAACCCATATGCACGACTTACATGTCGTTTGGTACTAAGTTCAAATGTGACCATATCTGTAGGTTCAATAGTTACATTTTCCAGACAATCCCATGCGTAATCCGCCATCTCATCACTTACATATACTATTTCATCATTAATATACACAGATACATTAATATAATCCAAGAACATATATAATTTTTCGAATCGCCCGAGTCCACCTGTAAGCCGTCCCCTTACAATAAGTGCATTGGTACCTTTAATATCTATGTCCCTGTAATCAGTAAATCTGTTATATGTCTGGCCACCATCTATGCTATATTCCCCCATAACTACTGCAGGAATATACTCCTCATGCAGATATGACTCATTTTCCATCTTATCTACAGCAGAGTATATGGAAAAAAAGACAATTATTGCAAAAATAACATAAAGCGTGCTATATACAATCCTGTCACTAAAAAACGCACTGGTTTTAGCCCATATATTTTTCAAACGCATTAATTCTGCACCATTCCTTTATAGAATGCCCTAGTCATTAATAATTCTTCTAACCGTTGAAACGGTACGATAAGTCGCTCCTGAAATACGTATTCCTGTACGAGGGTTGGAAGCATGCACAACCTGTCCGCCACCAATATAAATAGCAACGTGATTAATTCTTCCACCACTACTATAAAATACGAGATCACCCGGTCTGGCTTCACCCAAGGATACCTGTTTACCCATAGTAGCCTGTGCCCTTGATGAGTGTGGAAGTGATATACCATATTTTTTGAATACAGATAAAACAAAACCTGAACAGTCTGCACCGTTAGTAAGGCTTGTTCCACCCCATACATATGGATTACCGATAAACTGCTTAGCATACTGAACCATATCAACTCGAAGTTCTGATACACCCTGTCCATACATAAGCTCTGACATTGTTACCGCCGTCTGAAGTTCTTCTTTAACCTCAGCAAATTCTGCAGCAATATATCCTTCCTGATCATCTACCAGAACCTTAATCCAGCCGTTCGATTCATCCTCAAGAACTTCAAGTCGCTCACCTTCACCCATAACAGTAAGAATCTCACTCATAGTTGTAGGCTCTTCACGTACTCGCAAACCACCGGAAGTTGATTCCGCCTCTTTAGTAATAATCTGACTTCCTCTTAATAAGGCCATCTGTCCGACAAGCAGATAGTCAGAGTGACAATAACCTTCAACCTCGCCTGATTTAATCTTATACCAGTCACCATAGATACCAAGAATCTCACAGGCCGCGTTATTACTCATCTTACCGACAAGCTTTCCACCTTCATTCGGTTCTTTTCTGACATTAAGGTGGTTACTGACATTAGCTATACCCAGATTGTTATATCCATATGCAGAAACACCCTTAGCGCTATCCAGATATTCTTCTTCGGTAAAATAGCCATCCAGTATAGTCGCAGCTCCGGCTTTATCTATAAGTGCCTGAATTGACTTAGCCTCATATGCACTTGCTCTTTTAATTTCTTCCTGTCTGGCAGCCTCTGCTGCAACTCTTTCTTCTTCCTCTTTTGCTTCCTTTTCAATCTTTTTATCCTGAAAATGTGCAATGGACATTATAGTAAAGAGTACAAGTAAGGTAATACCACACAGTATCCATCTTTTTGCTTCTATCCTCAAAAGCTTTTCCTCTTTTTAATTACTCCTCACTCTCGTTAATTGCAAATGCAATATTTACTGCATGATCTGCAACTCTCTCAAGTCCTGATACTACATCGCTGTAAAGCATACCTGCATCCGGAGTACATTCATTCTTAGTAAGTCTGTCAATATGAGCCTGCTGAAGATTTCTCTCCATAACATCAATCTCCTCCTCCAGAACCGAGATTGCAGTCATATGCTCAATTTTACCTTCTGCAAACATTTCTACAGAATATCTGATTATTGTATTAACCTTATCTAACATTACACCCATCTCTCGCTGGGCATCCTTACTGAAGTTAAGTCCCTTTTCTCTTCTTGTACATGCATTATCTACTATATTCTCAGCATGATCACCAATTCTCTCAATATCATTAACAACATGGAAAAGTGCACCAATGCTCTTCAAGTCTTCGATAGGAAGATTCGTCTGGTTAATCTTAACAAGATACCCTGTAATAGCATGATTGAGGAAGTTAATATTTTTCTCTACCTCATATACCTCATCAATATCTTCCTGATCCAAAGTAATAAGTGCGTTCATCGCTCTGTTAAGATTCTCGCTGGCAAGCTCAGCCATACGCTCAATTTCCTTAATTACTTCTACAACCGCTGTTGCCGGATTAAATACGACCTTATCACCAATGTATTTAAGCGTGTAGCTTTCTCTGTATCCAATCTTCTTATCTTCACCCGGTACAAATACATATGTGAGTCTTACAATAAGATTAGAGAACGGGAACAATACAATAACCTGGAATATCTTAATAAGTGTATGTGCGTTAGCAACAAATCTTCCGTTATCACCTGAGAAGCTCTGAATCCACTCTATAATCCAGCCACTTGCAACCTGAAGCATAATAAAGAGTATTACGGTTCCTATAATATTGAAAAGAAGATGAATAAGAGCTGCTCTCTTCGCATCCTTTTTACCTGAAAGAGAAGCAATCATAGCTGATGCACAGGCACCAATATTACATCCAAGAATGATATATAATACAATGTTAAGTTCAAGCAGCCCCTGGTTAGCCATAAGAAGAATAATGCTGACTGTAACTGATGAACTTTGAATTACACTTGTTACAACAGTTCCAAGTAAAACCGCTAGAATCGGATTATCAAGTCCCGCAAGTGCATTTACCACTTCCTGAGATTCCTTAAGCGTTCCCATTGCACTACTCATCGTAGAGAGTCCAACGAACAAAATACCGAATCCAAGAACAATATCACCTATCTTCTTTACCGTTTCTTTTTTGATAAAGTTAACCATTATAACGCCAATAAGGACAAAAAGCGGCGCAACCTTTGACAGATTAAATGAAACCAACTGCGATGTAATAGTGGTACCGATATTGGCACCAAAGATTACTCCTGCAGCCTGATACAGGCTCATAAGCCCTGAGTTAACAAAGCTGACAACCATAACCGTACAGGCACTGGATGACTGGATAATACCGGTGAAAATTACACCTACAATCATTCCCATAAACTTATTCTTGGTAAAAACCTCCAGAATACTTCTGAGCTTTGCACCCGCTGCCTTCTCGATACCATCGCTCATAAGCGTCATACCGAATAAAAACAGTCCTAATCCTCCTGATAAACCAAGTAACACACTAGAATTCATCTCTTTGTCCTTCCTAACATTTTATATGCTTTATCTACATGGCCATTTGCCATTGCACTTCTGATTCTTGAGGAACTGATTTCCTCGCCGTCTGCTTTAATTTTCTCTATGATTTCATAATCAAATCCATACCTGGCAGACATACTTTTCATAAGTTCCCAGTTACCTGCCCCCTTGTCACCAAAGGATAAATCCGGTCCGGCAGCAATATACTTCATATTAAGTCTGTCAATCAGTATATCTTTAACGAATCTTTCCGGTTCCATCGCTGCGGTTTCAAAGGTTAACGGGAGTTCCACAATCACATCTACTCCCAAAGCCTCAAGGTAGCTTTCTTTTTCTTCATCTGTACACAGTGGCTCACTTTTCACCCCCGAAAACAGTTCCTCCGGTGACGGCTTCATTGTAAAAACCGTAGCAAGCATAGCTTTGTCCTTTTGAGCCGTAATGCATTCTATAAGTTTTTTGTGGCCCATATGAACACCATCGAACTTACCGATACAGATAGCCGTTGGAGATTCGATACGAAAATCCATTGTTCCTTTAATAATATTCATCTTAAAAACTCATTCACTAGGTGGGAAACATCTTATCTGCCTTATATCTTTTACCACCATCACAGGCTCTGTACAAAGCAAAAAAATCCCCATTTTCATCATATACTCTGAGACAGTCTCTGTTACCATCTTCAGCTATACTATTAACCATTTCCTTCCTCGTGAGAATATTGCCATTTTTAGCAAGTCTCAATGCCTCACCACTTAATTTTACAGCCGCATAGTCTTCAAATACCTTATCGACCTTCAAAACAGCCTCTGTAAGTCTGCCTTCATCCTTAAGTAGCTGCAATTCCGACAGTTTATATGCATCCTTAATTCCAAATCTGCCTGATGCAGTTCTTTCAAGGGATGTCATTGTGGCTCCACACCCAAGCTTTTCACCTATATCATTGCATAATGTTCTGATATAAGTTCCCTTAGAACAATTCACTCTGATTTTAATGTTAGGAATATCTATTGTAAGTATATCAATCTCGTGAATCGTAATTGCTCTGGCTTTTCTCTCTACTTCCTTCCCCTCTCTGGCAAGCTCATATAAACGCTTTCCGTCAACCTTTATGGCTGAATACATAGGCGGTATCTGCAAGATATCGCCGACAAAAGATTTTATCGCGGCTTCTACCTCTGTTTTTTCACAGTTAACCTCACACTCTCTTAATACCTCTCCGGATATGTCCTGAGTATCGGTAACCTTTCCGAGAACAAATTCCGCAACATACTCCTTATTTTTTTCTGTAAGCATATCTACAAGCTTGGTTGCATTACCGAGTACAATCGGCAGCACACCCGTTGCATCCGGATCCAGCGTACCGGTGTGTCCAATCTTCCTCTGACCAGCTATCCCTCTCATCTTAGCCACAACATCGAAGGATGTATAGCCTGCTTCCTTGTAGACATTAATTATTCCATTAATATTATTATTCATTAATCCATTTAACCAATGTTCTTTGCTATTTCCGATGTGATTCTGCCCGAAACCTCATCAAAGGTTCCCTCCAGAATACAGCCTGAAGCCTTTGCATGTCCGCCTCCTCCGAAGGTTTCCGCAACTAATGCAAGATTAACATCTGTATTGGCACGCAGACTGGCTTTCCAGGTATTGGGTTCTTTTTCATATAAGAAAACTGCAACCTCACAATTCCTGGTATATCTAAGCTGATTTACGATGCCGCTTGTATCATTAGTATCAGCACCAAACTCCTTAAAAAGCTCCATGCTTACACCACCAACAACAATTCTGCCCTCTTCATACAGTTTACTATCCAAAAGAACTCGTCCAAGAAGTCTATTCTGCACAGCTGTTTTCTGATAAAAAGTTGCATCAATTAGTGTCGTAAAATCAAAACCATATGGAATAAGCTTTGCCACAGTATTAAGCGTCTTAGGTGATGTATTGGAATACTGCATTACACCTGTATCATGGATTATTCCAATATAGATTGCCATTGCAATATCCACATCTATATCTGCTTCTTCAATAACATCAAATACCAGCTCACTTGCTGAGCTTGCATTTGGATAGATATAATCCACATCCGAACCGCCCGGATTACTAAGATGGTGATCTACATTAATTGTCTTGTGAGCCTTTTCATATCCCACATTTGCACTACCCATTCTGTCCGGAGTTGTATCAAGCGCAATGAACACATCATATGCCTGTCTTCGCGGATATTCCCTTATGACTTCAATATCCTTTATGCAATTAAAAATATCCGCAGGTTTCTCAAGAATTACATCAATCACTGTATCCTCAGGCATAACTTTCCTAAGATACATATACATAGCCATACAGGCACCCACACAGTCCCCGTCAGGCTTGGTATGACCACTTATTCCGATACTTTTTGCACCTTCAACTTCTTCTAAAATCTTTTCCATATTACAACTTCTTTGTTCCTGTTTGCCAATATGCACAATAACTAGTTCTGATTGTCAACGTGCTTTCTTTCGTCTGCACTTATTACTTCATCAATCATATGCGACATATTTACACCATATGCAATCGACTGATCTATATGAAAACGAATCTCCGGTGTATGACGCATATTAAGCTTCTTAGCTAAACAGTTACGAATATAACCTGCAGCACTGTTAAGTCCCTTGAGCGCACCCGCTGCTACCTCATCGTCACCTAACACGCTGATATAAGCCTCACAATTCTTAAGGTCCGGTGTCACATCCACAGCTACAACTGACGTGAACTGTGGAACGCGTGGATCCTTAATCTCACTTCTTATTATCTCGGCGAGAGCTTTAAGCACCTCGCCGTTTACTATTGTATTTTTTACACTATTTTTACGCATAATCTTATATCTCTATACTGTTCTTTCCTATCATAGAAGGTATTAATTATTACAGTTACCTGTTATTACCTTGGTACCTCAACCATAATATATGCTTCTACGATATCAAGCTCCTGCATCTGATCAAAGCCATCGAAAACAAGACCACATTCGTATCCTGCCTTAACTTCCTTAACGTCATCCTTGAATCTCTTAAGTGAAGCAAGATCACCTTCAAATATCTGATCTCCGGCTCTTGTAATTCTAACCTTACAACCTCTCTGGAACATACCGTCCATAACATACGAACCGGCAATATTACCAACAGCTGAAGCCTTGAAGATCTGTCTAACTTCCGCATGACCGATAATCTTTTCCTCAAATACAGGATCAAGCATACCCTTCATAGCAGCTTCCACATCGTCAATCGCCTGGTAGATAACCTTATATAACTTAACTTCTACACCTTCACGCTCAGCTGTATCCTTAGCAGTTGCATCAATACGTACATTAAATCCGATGATAATTGCATTAGATGCTGACGCAAGAGTTACATCCGATTCATTAATTGCACCAACGCCACCATGAATACACTTAACAACAACCTCTTCATTAGACAGCTTGGTAAGACTCTGCTTAACGGCTTCTACTGAACCCTGAACATCCGCCTTTACAATAAGATTAAGTTCCTTAAGATTACCCTCCTGAATCTGTGCAAATACATCATCAAGACTCATCTTAGACTTAGTCTCTTCAAGTTTCTTAGCCTTATTCTGAGCAATGAATGTCTCTGCAAACTGCTTAGCAGTCTTGTCATTCTCATGTGCAATGAATACCTCACCGGCATTCGGTACATCATTAAGTCCAAGAATCTCAACAGGAATAGAAGGGCCGGCTTCCTTAACTCTTCTTCCCTTATCATCTATCATTGCTCTTACCTTACCGGAGCTTGCTCCTGCTGATACGAAATCACCAACCTTAAGTGTACCTTTCTGAACAAGGATTGTAGCAACAGGACCTCTTCCCTTATCAAGCTCAGCCTCAATTACAAGACCTCTCGCTTTACGCTTTGGATTAGCCTTAAGTTCAAGCACATCTGCTGTAAGAAGTACCATATCAAGAAGGTCTGAAATACCTTCACCACTCTTAGCTGAAACAGGCACAAACACTGTACTTCCGCCCCAGTCTTCAGGAATAAGTTCGTACTCAGCGAGTTCCTGCTTAACCTTATCAATATTAGCACTTGGTTTATCAATCTTATTAACAGCAACAATTATTTCAATTCCTGCTGCCTTTGCATGGTTAATTGCTTCAACTGTCTGTGGCATAACACCATCATCAGCTGCTACAACTAAAATAGCAATATCTGTTGAATTGGCACCACGCATACGCATAGCAGTGAAGGCTTCATGTCCCGGTGTATCAAGGAATGTAATCTTACGTCCCTGAGCCTGAACTGTATAAGCACCGATATGCTGTGTGATACCACCGGCCTCGCGGTCTGTAACATTTGTCTTACGAATAGCATCGAGAAGCGATGTCTTACCATGATCAACGTGTCCCATAACACAGATAACCGGAGCACGTTCTACAAGATTCTCTTCAGCCTCATCATCTTCCCTAAGAAGTTCTTCAATAACATCAACCTTAACTTCCTGTTCGCACATTATATCGAACTCAATTGCTATATTCTCAGCTTCTTCATAAGTAACTTCCTGATTAACAGTAACCATCTTACCCTGCATAAAAAGCTTCTTAATAATTGCAGAAGGCTGCATTTTCATCTTATCAGCAAGTTCCTTAATGGTAAGTACCTCAGGAATTGTAATTACTTTAATTTCTTCTACAGGCTCTTCCTTCTTCTCAGGCTTAATGAAGCGTCCTGCCTTATTCTTGTTTTTGATTTCGCCATCTTCGTAGATTGCATCCTTCTTTGAACGCTTGTTATCCTTGGCCTGATTCTGTCTTCTCTGGTCTGCCTGACTGTTCTTTGAAGTTGGGATATCAGGTGCTGCAAACGCTCTGCCACCTGCCTGCCCAGGCCTGTTATCTCTGAATCTATCGTTCTGTCTGTCATCTCTTCTCTGACCGCGTTCGTTACCACCGTTATTTTTGTTATTAAACTGGCGATCTCCGTTACCCTGGAAACCATTCCTGTTATTGTTCTGACCCTGGCGATCTCCATTGCCAAAGTTTCTATTATCCCTGCGGTCTCCCTGGGCGCCTTGTCCACGGTTTTTGTTGTCTCTGTTGTCTCTATTGTCTCTGTTGCCTCTGTTATCTCTGTTTTCTCTGCCATCTCTATTCTGTGGTGCAGCCACCTTTTCATTCTTCTCGGCTGCCTGAATCTTAACTTCTTCAGTTGCCTCTACTACAGGTGTCTCTGTTACCTCAGGTTCCTGTGGCTGTGGCTTAATCTTCTTAACTATTTTTCCTGTCTGCGGAATATATACTTCATCTTCAGCAAGCGGTCTTGGCGGTTGTGGCTGTGCCGACTTTTTTGCATCATTCTGTCCTGCAGGTCTGTTCATCTGCGGACGCTGGTTACCCGGCATTTTAGCACCGACAATAATTATGTTGCTCTTCTTCTTTTTCTTAGGCATTTCACCTTCCGGTCTCTTAGCTGCTTCCTTTGCAGTTGCCTCAGCCTTAGGTGCTTCCTTCTTAGGCTCTTCCTTTACTTCAGCCTTGGATGCTTCCTTTTTAGGTTCTTCTGCCTTTCCAAACTGTTTTCTCACAAGAGTAATTGCTTCTTCCTCAACACCGGATGCAGCTGCCTTAACCTCTACACCTTTTTCCTGAAGAAATGCAATAACTTCCTTGCTCTGTATTCCAAGCTCTTTTGCGAGCTCATGCACTTTCATTTTTGCCATCTAAAAATCTCCAATCTATTCGTTCAACAACTTAATAATTGACTTTGCGAAACCGCTATCCGTAATCGCTAATACCGCTCTGAGTTCTTTACCCATCCCATGGCCAAGCTCTTCCTTAGTTGAATATTCATAATACGGCACTCTGTAATATTCACAGGAATTCCTAAATGCCTTCTTGGTATTATCCGATGCATCACATCCGACAATTACAAGCTCTGCCTTATGTTCTTTTATTGCCTTATCAGAACTGAACTCGCCACTCACAACATTTCGTGACCGTTCAGCCAGTCCTATCAAGGACAATACTCTGTCATTTTTCAAGTTTGTTAAACTCCTCTAAAATACTTCTATAAATTGCTTCATCTACATGCGTTCTGAATGATCTGTCGAGTCTTCTTCCTTTGCACATTTTATCAATGCATGCCACATCACAACATACATATGCACCTCGGCCGGAAGCCTTTCCGGATATATCAAGCGAAATCATCCCATCTGATGTCTTAACTATTCGTATGAAATTTTCTTTTCCACCTTTTTTGCCGCACCCTGTGCATTGCCTTTCCGGCTTTCTTTTTTCCATAAAACACGACTCCGCCACATTAAGCTCTGCTATTCAGAACAGGTACATGATTCCGGCTTATTCTTCTGAACCTTCCTCTACGTACTCTTCATCATATTCATACTCATCTTCATCATACTCATCCATGTAGTCTTCATATCTGAAGCCCGGAGCATCCTTAGCCTGAGTCTCGCTCTTAATATCAATCTTATAGCCTGTAAGTCTTGCTGCAAGTCTTGCATTCTGTCCTTCCTTACCAATTGCAAGTGAAAGCTGATAATCAGGTACAACTACCTTAGCTGTCTTCTCATCAGGATCAGCGAATACTGCAACAATCTTTGCAGGTGAAAGGGCATTCTGAATAAGATTACCAGGGTTCTCATCCCAGCAAACGATATCAATCTTCTCTCCACGAAGTTCATCTACGATAGAATTAACTCTTGCACCATTCATACCTACGCATGCACCAACAGGATCTACATTTGGATTATTACTCCATACAGCCATCTTTGTACGGCTTCCTGCCTCACGGGCAATGCTTCTTATCTCTACAGTTCCGTCCTGAAGTTCAGCAACCTCAGCCTCAAACAGCTTCTTTACAAGTTCAGGATGTGTACGGCTAACTAAGATTCTTGGTCCCTTGTTAGTATTCTTAACTTCAACAATATATACCTTAATTCTCTCTGTTGGTTTGAAGTTCTCACCCTTAACCTGCTCTGTCTCATTAAGAAGTGCGTCTGCCTTACCAAGATTGATTGAAATATTCTTACCTACATATCTCTGAACAATACCTGTTACAACCTGCTTCTCTTTCTCATTGAACTGGTTATAAATAACACTTCTCTCTTCTTCACGAATCTTCTGTAAAATTACATTCTTTGCAATTTGAATAGCAATACGTCCAAATTCCTTAGACTTAATCTCAACCTTAACAATATCACCGACTTCAGCCTTCTTAGCAATCTTCTTAGCATCCTCAAGAGTAATCTGCTCAAGGTCATCCTCTACATCATCCTGCTTCTCAACAACAGTCTTCTCTGCATATACGAAGAAATCACCTGTTTCTCTGTCAATCTCAACCTTAACATTATCAGCCTTGCCAAAATGGTTCTTGCAGGCAATAAGTAACGAATCCTCAATTGCTGTGAACAGAGTTTCTTTACTGATTTCCTTTTCACTCTCAAGTATACTTAATGCTTCAACTAACTCTTTATTCATCTCTTTTTTCTTATTCCTCTCTTTTCTTAAAATCCGAAGTCTTACTTCTTATCAATAGTTACAATTTAATATATTCTCTAATAATTCAGAGTTTAGAAATCAAATGTCAGTCTGACATTTGCAATTTCGTCCTTAGAAAAAGTTCGCGGCTTACCATCCTCTAAAATGGTAACTGCTCCATTATCATAATCACTAAGAATTCCTACAAATTCTTTTTTCTTATCCACAGGCTTATAGGTCTTAAGTTCAATCTCAAGTCCCATACTCTGTCTAAAATGTCTCTCCTTGGTCAGTTTCCTCCCAAGTCCCGGACTACTTACTTCCAGAATATACGCATCCTCGATGTAGTCCTCTTCATCAAGCTTAACATTGAGTGCTCTGCTGACGTTCTCACAATCGTCGATTGTCACGCCCTCATCCTTATCAATATAAGCTCTCAGATACCAGTCGCTTCCTTCTTTCACATATTCCACATCATAGACGCGTACGCCATATTCCGCCACAATAGGTTCCAGAAGAGCTTCTGTACGTGCTTCATAGTCTTTTTTTGCCATGTTGCACCTCCTCTCTATTAAGTTGTAAAATTGGTTGCGGCATTTGCTCTGACGC
>JAGHUN010000095.1 GCA_018064805.1 Candidatus Colinaster scatohippi | reverse complement strand
CGTTTGAGAGAAAAGATTATGATGGAGATAAAATAAATGGATAAATTTTTCAATGAAGAAGATTACAGGTTACTAGATAAAGATATTTTTACATTTCAAGTCCTTCAAAGAATTATGCCATGAAATTGCAAATTGAAGTTAACGGATCATAAGAATTTTATACTGTGTTATTCTACACCACCATTTCCTGTTTGGATCTGGACGGATGATGATATTGATGAAGATATAAAAGAGCTGATATGGGCTGCAATGAAACAATATGATTTGTTAAATAATGATATTAGTTTTAATGTAAAATACGAATTTGCAGAGTACTTGGAGGATAAGGCACAGGAAGAAAATCTTAAGTTGAAAATCATAACAAACATGCTGGCTTATGAGTGTAGGAATCCAATTAAACCGCATGTATTAGCTGAAGGAAAACTATATAGATGTTCGTTAGATGATCTTGAAGAGTATACACAAGTAAAAAAAGCATTTCATGACGCAATAAAACTTGACCAGAAGGATGATGAAGGCTATAGAAATGATGCTAAGAGTGAGCTTGAATCTATTCCAGTATTCTTCTGGAAAAATATGGATGGTGAAACAGTTGCTGCATGTGATGTAAGAATAGATGGTGAGATGGCTTGTGTGGGACAAGTTTATACGCCTCCACAGCATAGAAGAAAGCATTATGCAGAAAATGTTGTCTACTATGCGACAAAAGAAGCGTATGAAAAAGGATTTATTCCAACCTTGTATACTAATGCTGATTATGCATCATCTAATAAGTGTTATCAAAAAGTTGGTTTTGAAATTAGAGGGAGTCTATGTATGGTTGGCTTTGATAAAAATTAATAATGCAAACCATAAGTTCTTGAAAAGACAAAAAAATCGTGACATTATATCCGAAAACTCGGAATAAAAATAACGAAAGGATATTATATCATGAATATATATGAAAAAATATTTGCCAGACTCGAAGAAATACATATGAGCCAGATTGAATTATCACGAAGAACAGGTATTGCTACCAGTACCATCAGCGATTGGCGTAAGAAAAAGATTAATCCACAGGCGGATAAGCTCGTTGCAATTTGTAAGGCACTTGATATGTCACTTGTGGATTTATTATGTGATGATGAAGATAAGAAAAATAAGATTTTGGCTCCAGATTATATAGCAGAAGAAAACATTTTTATTGAAAAATTTATAGCCTCTTCTGATGATGTTAAGCGACGAGTTTTGAGCTACTATGAATGCATTGTAACTTCTCAATCAGGCATAGGCAAGGACAGTGGTAGAAATATATCTATTATTAAGGATACTGATGGAAATAGTATAGTCTTAATCAATGATATATTGTTTAAATCAAGAAGGTCAATTGATTGGGATGAAATAGAACAGATATTAAGAAAATTTATCGGAGAATACTATGAGATTGCTGAAACTGCAGAAAAAGTATATATTGGATCAGATTTTCCGGATGAATTCACTCATTCAAAATATACAAAGGCTATAAAGGGTGCAAATGAAAAAGCAAAGGCGAATGCAATAACAGCAATTGGTGAATTGATTCAAATTGCAGATAATAAAGCAGAATACCCTGATTATGATAGAAGGCATGGTAATAAAGCTAAAAACGGATGGTATCGATATGACACAAGATTTGGAATACCTGTATATAGTGAAATAGGTGAAATTGAAAGATACAATATTTTCAGGGCAAGAATGCTTGTTCGCTGTGACGAAAATCATAAATTATTTCTTTATGACATTGTGCAAATAAAAAAGGAAACGAGCACGCCGCATGAGTAAAAACTGTACGGTAGAAAACTTCGCTTCCTTTTGAATGGAGTTTAACAAAAAATAGAACTATTGTCAATCCGAATACTCGAAAAAGTTTGGGCATACATCAGATACCGAGACTGTCATACTTTTACGGGGGTAAAAATGCTTCCACAAAACAACATGTAAATGTTGGGATTGATGCGGAAGAATATTATAAAATTAAGAATAGTTGATTGAAACTTGGTAGGTGAGTCATTTTAGGGCTCACCTTTTTTTCTTGACAAATACGTGAGTTGCATTATGATTTAAATAAAAAGGTAATATATTACCTAAAGGAGACGAGTGTGAGAATAGAAGATGTTGTTAATGATGAAAATATAAATATTAACGGGATAAATTCGACCTACTATCTGCTTGGGCTATTAAGCGCTTTTCAAAATCGATTCCAGGCGATGGCGGATAATCAGATGAAGGAAATAAGTTGGAAACAGTTTTTTCTTATCATTTGCATAAATATGTGTAAAGAGAATCCTACAATAAAAGAACTTGCAGAAATCGTTGGTAGTTCTCATCAGAATGTTAAGCAGCTACTTATAAAACTTGAAAATAAGGATTTTGTTGAGGTTTATATAGATGAGATGGATAAACGTAAGCAGAGAATTCGTATGACAGAGTATTGCAAGAAATTTTGTGAGAAAAACGACATTGCTACCACTGGAATTATGGAGAAAATGTTTGCTGGTATCACTGAAAAACAATTAAGAATTACAATCGACACACTGACACTGATTGATAAGAATATGAACGAGATAGGAGTAAATTAATCATGAAAATTATTATATACGGAACGCAATATGGTGCAGCGAAAAAATATGCAGAGGAGTTATCTCGTAGAACAGAAATCCCATATGTGAGTTATGAAGAAATAGAAGATATAAATATATATGACACTATAGTTTATATTGGATCTCTTTATGCAGGGGGTGTCCAAGGAATGAAAAAAACAATGGCCAAGTATGATGCTGGGACAGACAAGAAATTGATTGTCGTAACAGTTGGTCTTGCGGACCCTACAGATAAGGAAAATACAGATCATATCAAAGGTGGAGTAAAGAAGCAATTGCCGGATGGCGTTTATGAGAAAGCGACTGTTTTACATTTGCGTGGTGCAATTGATTACACTAAACTGAATTATAAACACAAAACTATGATGGGACTTCTTGTAAGAAAGGCTAAGAATCTTCCTGAGGAAAAGAAGAATGCAGAAGTTCGTGCAATGATTGAGACATATAATCAGGTTGTTGATTTTGTTGACTATGAAAGTTTGAGTTCAATTATAGATGAATTGCGCTAGTCCCTCTCTTCTTTTGTCAAAGCACGATAATATGCTAATAATCTCTTGAAATGAAATTGCGAACCAGCAAAAAGGCTTGATAGATTAGGCCTTCATCAAGGTGGATGCGAACCATTTCGCTTTTTAATATAAACATACGATAGAGGTAGGTGCCTATATAAATAATGCAAAAAAGAATAGCACCTATGTTGAGTATCCGCTTGGGTATCCAGTTACGTAGAATAAAAGCAATTGCAATGGGAATAAGTAGTAAAAACAGCGGGTGATAATAGAGTGAACGGTTGAAATCACCGATAATAATGCATATTCCGGCACGGGTGAGACCACAGCCGGGACATGGAATTCCGAAAAGGCGTTTGAGTGGACAACCCAGGATAATGCCTACAAGACATACAAATGCCAGAGTTAGTACTTCTGATGTGATGGTTTTGAGTGCATTTATTTTGTTTTCGTTAGTTTGATTGTTAGTTTCTTTTTGCATTGCTCTAATAAATTAAAAAACTGTTGCATATTACATGCAACAGTTTTTTTGTTTTTGATTTGTGAATTTGCCCTATGAAATAGCGTTGTTATAGCCTTCGCAGAGTACATAGAAGCTGTAAATCGGAACACACATAAGTATCCATAATACAACAGCATTGTCAACTGGCTGAACTGTGATTCCCTTAGCCTTTGAAACATTGATCATCTTCTGGAAGAATTTAATCATCCAGATAATCTCATAAATACCACATGTGATTGGTGCTAAAATGAATACTGTTAACCAGAAGTTAGTAAGTGGCTTTTCACCGGAATTATCAAGCTCGTTAAGATTCTTAGACATATCTGCCCACATAATAAGTGCGTAGATACCGCAAGTAACGATAGATAAAAGCAGTGTTGGAATAAAATCGTATTTCTTTCTCATAAATATACGTCTCCCTTCTTCCTCTTTAAATAAATATCTATTACGAGAATATACTGATAATAAATAATATAGGTACTTTTGTCAATGGTTTATCTAATAAATTAAAGCGGATATGGATGCACTAAAAAAAACACAAAAAATAGTGGAAAAGTGTTATCATATATAAGTGTATGTCTAAATAATAGAATCGGGAGGGAAAACTATGAAAAAGACATTAATTGTTGTTGATATGCAGAAGGATTTTATTGATGGATCACTTGGTACTAAGGAAGCAGAAGCAATCGTATCAAATGTTAAAAATAAAATAGAAGAGTATCGTAAAAATGGGGATGAGATTATTTTTACGAGAGATACTCATAAAGAAAACTATATGGATACTAATGAAGGAAAGCATCTTCCTGTAGTTCATTGCATTGAAGGTACAGATGGGTGGCAGATTTCAAGTGAATTAGAGGTTGGAGATGCCAAGATAGTTAATAAGCCAAGCTTCGGTTATATGAACTGGAAGGATTATAATCTGGAAGAGGTGGAACTGATAGGCCTGTGTACTGATATATGTGTTGTATCCAATGCGCTTATTATTAAGGCTACATATCCTGAAATAAATGTAACTGTAGATGCAAGCTGCTGTGCTGGTGTTAGTCCTGAAACTCATAATGCGGCACTTGCTACGATGAAGTGCTGTCAGGTTAATGTAATTGGTGAATAATTGCTATCGAAAGGGTAGAAATTTTATGAGGGAATATAAGTTTGATGTTGAAAAAGTAACAGGACAGGTAGTCCAGTGGATAAGAGACTTTTTTGATAATTGTGGACCGGGATGCAATGCTGTTTTAGGAATTTCGGGTGGAAAAGACAGTTCGGTTGCTGCAGCTCTCTGTGTTGAAGCACTTGGTAAGGATAGGGTAATAGGTGTACTTATGCCTTGTGGAGAACAGGCAGACATAGATATGTCAAGGCTTCTTGTAAATCATCTTGGAATTGCTAATGTAGAGGTGAATATTAAGGATGCTGTAGACGGAGTAATTAATGGTATTAAAGTATCTAAGAAGAATGGAATAGACTTTGAAATCAAAGAACAGACAACTACCAATCTTCCGGCTAGAATTCGTATGGCAACTGTATATGCGGTTAGTCAGAGTAATAATGGCAGAGTCGTTAATACCTGTAATCTTTCAGAAGACTGGGTAGGCTATTCGACAAGGTATGGTGATGCTGCAGGTGATTTCAGTCCCATGGCCAAGCTTACTGTAACAGAAGTTAAGGCAATAGGACGATTCCTTGGTCTTCCGGATGTGTTAGTTGATAAAGTACCTATTGATGGACTTTGCGGAAAAACAGATGAAGATAATCTTGGCTTTAGCTATGATGCCGTTGACAGATATGTCAGATTGGGTATTTGCGAGGATCCGGAGACGAAAGCTAAAATTGACGGAATGCATAGACGCAATCTCTTTAAAATGGTGCCAATGCCAATGTTTGATCCGGAAATTGATATGGTGGAGGAACTTCCTTACTAGATTATGTAGATTATGACTTAGTCTTTTGCTGCAAATATATGTTATGTAGCAATGGGATGGGAGATATAATATGGAAAATCAATTCACACGAACCGAGATGATTCTTGGAACTGAGGCAGTTGCCGGACTCGCCGGTAAGAGAGTGGCGGTATTTGGAATCGGAGGCGTGGGCGGATATGTATGTGAGGCACTTGTTAGAAGCGGCCTGGGGGCAATTGATCTAATTGATAAAGATACAGTTAGTATATCCAACCTCAACAGGCAGCTAATTGCAACAAGATCAACTATAGGTAAATATAAAGCCGAGGTAATGAGGGAACGTATTCTTGACATTAATCCGGAGGTGAAGGTTAAAGTTCATAATTGTTTCTTTTTGCCGGAGAATGCAGATGAATTTGATTTTTCGGAATATGATTATGTGGTGGATGCCGTTGATACGGTGACAGCAAAGCTTGAGATAATAACAAGGGCAAAAAAGTGCAATGTCCCTGTAATAAGTTCAATGGGAGCCGGTAATAAACTGGATCCGTCCAGATTCAGAGTTTCGGATATTTATAAGACTACGATGGACCCGCTTGCCAAAGTAATGCGCCGTGAATTGAAAAAGCGAGGTGTTAAGAAGCTCAAGGTTGTTTTTTCTGATGAGCAGCCGGTTGTACCCTTCAGGTTGGCTGAAATGGAGAGCGAGATATTAGCTGAATCCGAAAGTGTAAGACGAAAGGATACGCCGGGAAGTCTTGCTTTTGTGCCTTCAGTATGTGGGCTTATTATTGCCGGGGAGGTAATAAAGGATTTGGCAGGGGAGCATAGTTATATATAGACAAAAGGAAAATATATGAGTGATTTTGGTATTATTGGTAAATGGAATACAGTGCCGTCTGCAGAGCTTACAGCTGAATTAACTGCTAAATATGAGGATGCCTTGAATGCGGCTGGAATCCCATTAAAAACAGTAATGAATCTTTGCGTTGTGTTTGATGAGATATATGCAAATATATGTAAATACAGCGAAGCTACAGATTTACTACTTACAATTGAGAAAAATGACGAATCTGTCAGAATTATCTTCGATTATAATGGCGTTTTGTTTGATCCTACAAAGCGCGAAGAGGTGGATACCACAAAGAGTATCGAAGAAAGGGAAATTGGTGGTCTTGGAATACATATTGTTAAGAAGATGACTGATTCTATGACATATGAATGTGAAAATGGCAGGAACCGTCTTACATTAATAAAGAAATTCTAACTATAGGAGTGATAATTACAATGAGAGAAAGTGGCATTTTGTGTCCTATTTTTTCTATTTCATCTAAGTTCGGAATAGGATGTTTTTCAAAGGAAGCATATGAGTTTGTAGATTTTCTATATGAATCAGGTCAGGGCTACTGGCAGATTCTTCCGATTTCGCCGACCGGCTTTGGAGATTCTCCATACCAGCCATTGTCAGCCTTCGGTGGTAATCCGTATTTTGTTTCTCCTGAGCAGCTTATAGAGGATGGCTTGCTAACATGGGATGAGTGTAACAGCTTCTACTTTGGACAGGATGAGGAGAAAGTAGATTATGGTGCCTTATATGAAAATAGGGACAAAATGCTCAAAATTGCCTATAATCGCTTTTTAGAGAAAAAGGGAAACGAGTCAGAGGACTATTTGGCTTTTATTAAGAAGGAAGAATATTGGCTTGAAGACTACTGTCTGTACAGAGCTCTTAAAAATGAGAATAATGGTGCAAGCTGGGATGTGTGGGAGAAGCCACTTAGAAAACGTGAAAAAAAGGCGATTGATGCGGCAAAGGACAGATTGTCTGAAGAATTAGGTTTTTATACATTTATCCAGTATACTTTTACAAATCAGTGGAATGCGCTACATGAATATGCAACTTCTAAAAATATCAAAATAATTGGGGATATTCCTTTTTATGTATCTCTTGACAGTGCAGATGCATGGGCTCACAGTGATGTTTTTCTTATGGATAAGGATCTTGTACCATCAGTTGTAGCAGGTTGCCCGCCGGATGCTTTTTCTTCTCAGGGACAGTTATGGGGGAATCCGATATATGATTGGTCAAAGCTTAAGAAAAACGGATATGACTGGTGGATTAAGCGAATGGAACGCAGTTTTGAACTGTATGATGTTGTAAGAATTGATCATTTTCATGGTTTTTCCGAATACTATGCAGTTCCGTATGGTGATGAGAATGCAATAAACGGCAAAGCGCATAAGGGACCGGGGATTGATTTCTTTAATGTGCTAAATGAGAAGCTTGGAGATTATATAACAGAAGATAGTATTAAGATTATCGCAGAGGATTTGGGAACGGTTACTAAGGAAAATCAGGCATTACTTGAAGAAAGCAGAATCCCGGGTATGAAGATTCTTCAGTATGCATTTACAAGCTGGGATAGTATATATATGCCGTATAAGCATGACAAAAATTGTGTGGTTTATACAGGAACTCATGATAATATGACTACCCGTAACTGGCTTGACTGCATTAATGAAGGTGAGCGCAATTATCTTAAGAGATATATGAATTCCGGCAATTCGGATTATGGCGCGCTTGTCTGGGATATGATAAGAGAAGCCTTCAGATCAGTGGGATATCTGTGCATTATTCCAATTCAGGATTATCTGTGCAAGGGCTTTGAGGCTAGAATTAATACGCCCGGTAGTGCTGATGGTAATTGGCAGTGGAGGCTTAAGCCGAATTTCCTGTCTCATGAGCTTGCTACAAGTATCAGGGGGCTTGCAGAAACATATGGACGTATACCTAAGGGGAAAGAGGACTAGAATGTCTTTTGAATTAAAGAATTTATTGAAATACGATAACATCGTCATACAGTGTCACGATAATCCGGATGCCGATGCATTGGCAAGTGGATATGCCTTATATACATATTTTAATACCAATGGAAAAAAGGTTCGTTTTGTATATGGTGGCAGATTTCAGGTAAAGAAAAGTAATCTTGTGCTTATGATTGAAAGTCTCGAGATACCGATTGAATATGTTAAAGAACTTGACAGACCGGAATTGCTAATCACTGTTGACTGTCAGTATGGAGAGAGTAATGTTACATGTTTTGATGCCGAGAATGTGGCGGTAATCGATCATCACCAGGTATCGGGAAATCTCCCCGAATTGGCAGATGTGCGTAGTGGATACGGAGCCTGTTCCACAATAGTCTGGTCACTAATGTGTGATGAGGGAATAGATGTAACGTCCAATGACCTGCTTACAACTGCTCTATATTACGGATTATATACAGATACTAATTCATTTACAGAACTTCATCATCCGGTTGATAAGGATCTTAGGGATATTAAAAATGTTAAGATGTCGCTTATTACCCTTTTTAGGAATAGTAACCTGTCTATGGAGGAACTTAAGATAGCCGGTAATGCTCTTAAAAAGGCAATAATGGTCGATGAGCACAGGTATGCTCTTGTTGAGGCAGAACCATGTGACCCTAACATATTGGGGATAATAAGCGATATGCTTCTTGAAGTGGAATCGGTAGAGACCTGCCTTGTTTACAGTGTTCTGGAATTTGGAGTGAAGATATCAGTAAGAAGTTGTGTTGCTACTGTGCAGGCTAATGAGCTTGCAGGCTTTATTGCTGAAGGCTTGGGTGGCGGCGGCGGTCACTTGATTAAGGCCGGTGGTTTTCTTAAAAAAGATCTTATAGAAAAGAGCGGAATCGTATATACTGCAGAGGCTGTCAGGGAGATGCTTGTTGGCAGGATGGGACAATATTTCTGTAGTACTGACATACTATATGCCGGAGAACATACAGAGGATGTAGATTGTCTAAAGGAATATATAAAGAAAAGAGTTAATGTAGGTTATGTTAGAAGCACCGACCTTGCTAAAGCCGGAACAAAGATTGTGGTAAGAACTCTGGAAGGGGATGTTGATATTGCAACTGACGAGGATACTTACATAATCATTGGTGTGAAGGGTGAGATATATCCTTCCAAAAAGGAAAAATTTGAGCGTGGCTATGAATATTCTGATGAGGAATATGTTTTTACAGGAGAATATCCGCCTGCCGTTCTTGAATCTGAAACTGGCGACAGAATTGAACTGCTGCCTCTTGCTAAAAGCTGTATTGCCAATGGTGGGACGACTATATATGCAAGAGAACTTACAAGTAGAACCAAGGTGTTCACATCATGGGACACTGAAAAGTATTATTTGGGAAAGCCGGGGGATTTTCTTGCAACAAGAAAGGATGATTTACATGATATCTATGTAATCGCCAGGGAAATATTCTTTATGACATATGGGGAAGTATAAATGAAGTATGATGCGTTTATAAGCTATCGTCATGCAGAACTTGACATGGAGATGGCAAAAAAAATACATACGGGACTTGAAAGCTATAAGGTACCCAAGGCCGTTGCACTGAAATCCGGCAAAAAGAGTATTAAAAGAGTATTCAGAGATCAGGAAGAGCTGCCAATAGGAAGCGATCTTGATGATAATATATCAGCGGCTTTGGAGGAGTCAGAATATCTTATTGTAATATGTTCACCAAGAACACCTGATTCATATTGGGTATGCAAAGAGATAGAGACCTTTATAGAAATGCATGACAGACATCATGTACTGGCTGTTCTGATAGAGGGTGAGCCTAATGAGGCCTTTCCTGAAATACTCCTAAAGGATGAAAATGGAGAGCCGGTGGAGCCTCTTGCTGCTGATGTAAGGGGAGTAACAAAAGGGGACAGGAATAAAAAATTAAAGACGGAACTGTTAAGACTGGCAGCTCCTCTTTTGGGGTGTACCTATGATGATTTAAGACAGCGTCACAGAGAGAGAAGAATAAGACGAATGGCGCTGTCTGTATGTTTAAGCAGTCTTGTGATTGCCGTACTTGGTGTTGGCTTTGCAATATATAATGCGAGAATGGCTGCGGAAATAGAAAAGAATTATAATCTGGCGCAGGAAAATTATCAGCTGGCTGTTGAGAACTATGATAAGGCGCTTACCAATCAGTACAAATATATGGCAGATCTTGCGGATTCTCTTTTTGAAGAGGGGTATAGAGAGGATGCTGTCCTTGTAGGAATTGAAGCGTTGGCAGACAGGAACAGTGAAGAAGGAAAGCCATATGTTCCGCAGGCGGAGTATGCCCTAAGTAAGGCCTTGTATACATATGATACAGGAGCGGTATTTGATAAGGATGGAATGCTTGAACATGAACTTCCGATAACAGATATTAAGTATGATTCCGACAGATGTCATCTATTAACGGTAGAGCAACATAGGATAGTAAATATGTGGGATGTATCTACCAGAAAAAGATTAGCCCGCTTTGTTCCGAAAGTGGACGTTATTGCGGAAAGAAGCCCTATTCTATCGTATGAACATGTTAATGATAATGTGATAGCTGTATATAATGATGGAATCTGTGTATTTTCCGAAAATGGAGAAGTGAATTGGAGTATTAACGACAAAGAATATTTGAGCGCACTAATAATTCCCGAAAACGGAATTACAGTCTGTGGATATGCAAGAGGAATTGATGTTATTGATACAAATAGCAGGAAGGTTGTTAAAAACTATAGCATCGATGAGGAGAATTTGATTCTTGACGATAAGATAAAATATGCATCCGATACTAATTCTGTGTATATATCAAGTAGCGATGCTGATAATGACCATGGAAAAATTTATGCCTTTAATCTGGATAATGGAGATGTTTCAGTTGTAGAAACCGAGGGCAATATTGTTAATGAATTTGTATTATCACTAAATGGTGAGATATTTATTTCATCAATGGAATATAAGGATATTGTCGACGGAAATATAAACGATGCCACTAATTATATTCAGTGCAATAATTTAAGTGACGGAAGCTTAAGCTGGATGGATGAGATAATTCTGCCCGGAGCAGTTTTGGGTGAAAGTTCTTATACAAAGTTGAAGTATAGAGAATATACTACTGAAGACGGAAGTAGTAATAGGGAACTGGTATTTGCTGCAAATAATATGTATTTGTGTATTAATGCGGAAGATGGTAGTCGTATAGTGGAAGGAACAATGCCGGATGCAATAAAGTCGTTACTTATCGGGGCTAGCAGTTCACTTGGCTATGTTGCTCTTTCTACAGGAAATGTAGAGATGATCGATTTTAGAACCGGGCATATATATTCAATGCAAAAAATAGAAACCGGCAGATATATTAGTGATATATGCGTGGCAGATGGCATAATGGCTGTAAGGGAAAATTATTCCACAGATGTATTGCTTATGGCATATCATACCGGCAATAATATGGAAAAACTTTTTGAAATAGACAATAGTCTGAGCAGAATGTATGAGTCTTTGGATGGTAAACTCCTTGCCTGCAATATGACAGATAATGATACTTTGGACGAACTCATTATTTTTTATGAGAAGGCTTCAGGTCAAACAAATTCGCTTGTAGTGGACTTAGAAGATGATATTGTGGATAAAATGGGATTTTTGACAGATGGAAGATTTGTCATTTTAGGACACAAGGGTAACATATTTTACATAGATCCTAAGACCTGTGATATTAAGAAGGTTAATGCGTGCGATGATTTGGGTGTATATAAGCGATCAGTAACGCCTGATATGGGATTTGTTCTATTTTCCGGTGTTGTCAACAATGTGGTATTTGATATTAATAATGAAAAGAGGATTGGTGAATATCCGATTGAAGGAAAGGTGGTATTGGATTCCGAAATAACTGCAGATGGAGCGTATATATATACATTATATGCCGACTGTATTAAAAGGACTGATACAGGAACAAAGGAAAGCGTTGTGGTAGCGGCAGATGCATTTAATTCAGGCGGATATACGAGTGAAACAGGTAAACTCTGCCTTAGTAAGAATGCAAAATATCTGGCGACATATATGGACGATGAGAAACTTAAGATTATAGATCTTGATACACAGACAGTAGCTTTTGAGACCGAAATCGTAGGAGTATTTCTTTCTGATATTTTATTTGATGATAGTGAAATGTACCTAATTACCCATGGATTAAATTATGTTGTCAGGGTTTTCAGGATTGCTGATGGTGTGAATGTATATACTTCAGATGGACAGGTTAATAACATAGTTGGTTTGGGAATGTCGGCAGATGGTGAAAAAATTGCTATAATTACAGTGTCAAATATGATTATGTTTGATAAGGATACGTTTGTTCCGGTGGCCAGTGTTGATGGTGGTGGCTGCCTGACTTCTGATGGTAAGGTTATTGTAGGAGATTATACGGCAGTATACAGTTTTCCAATGCAGACTGTGGAAAGCCTTAAGGAAGAAGCAGGAAGGCAGTTTGAAGGCGCTGTATTAACAGATAGTAAGAAAATCAAATATCATATTTAAGGAAGGTGAAAAATGGGATTCTTTTTAATATATCTTGTCGCAATATTATTTCTTGCGGTAATGATTACGATGTTTAATGATAAAGTTACAAAGATGCCAACGGAGATTGCGCTGTTACTTTTTTCATTGATAGTTGGAATAATACTTAAGCTTATGTTAAGCGGAGGCTTGCTTGCAGTTGACGGAAGAACTATGGGTACAATATCTCAGTTCAGATTAGATAAGGTGCTTATGGATGTTATCCTGTGTTTTATGCTTTTTACAGGAGCCAGTGAGCTTAAGCTTCCGAATCTGGTTCATAATTTTAAACCAATCTGTTTGCTTGCATTACTTACTACAGTAATTACGTCGCTTTTATATGGATTGATGTTCTGGGGATTAGCGGCACTTCTTAGGATAGATATGAATTTCACTTTGTGCGTATTACTGGGCTCCATTGTTTCACCAACTGATCCTATTGCTGCTACAGGCATACTTAACAAGATGGGACTAACCCAAAATATAACTGCGGTAATGGAAGGTGAGTCACTTTTTAATGACGGAACCGGAGTTGCGTTGTTTATCTTTATGAAGAATCTGTATATGGATACTAAACAGAGTAACTTTTTCGCTGTAATGGGAAAGGAATTGTTTGGAGCAATATTTGTGGGGGTGATTGTATCGCTTGCTTTTTCATTCCTTGTAAAGGCTACCCAGGATCCAATAAAGCATATTCTGATTTCACTTTTGTCAGTTGCTCTTTGCTATTCAATTTGTGAAGAATGCGGATTCTCCGGTGTAATAGCATCAGTTGTATGTGGTATTTATTTCTCAACATTGATGGATAGATATAAGGCAAAGGAAAAGGATTTGGACCCGAATGACTATTATAAGGATTTCTGGTCTGTAATTGATAAACTTCTTAATTATATTTTATATGTAATGATTGGTATTTCACTTGTTTATGTGTCAGGCTTTGAGTTTGCCTTTATAGTGACAATTGCGGCGATTGTGTTTAATCTTTTGGCAAGATATATAGGCGTTATTTTTGCCACAAGTATAAGCCGACAGTGTCCTGATGGATATAAGATTCATCCTTTTACAATGTTAATGACCTGGAGTGGGTTGAAGGGAGGATTATGTCTTGCACTTGCTATGAGTGCGGTTGATTTTCTTCCGGATAAAGCATATAATCTCATATTGTATGTTACCTTTGTAACAATAATATTTACAACTATAGTTCAGGGACTTACAGTAGGTCGCGTGTTTGAGTGGATAAAGGTTAAATGGCCGGCTAAAGATGCTGACTAAAGTATTTCCAATTTCAATATATAATAATTAGACAGGAGGGCAATATGCGTAAGGACGACATTGCAACATTACTTAATTCCAATGCTTATCCGGGAAGAGGAATCATTATCGGAAAAAGTAAGGATGGCACAAAGGCAGTTACAGCTTACTTCATAATGGGTAGAAGTTCTAACAGCCGTAACAGAGTATTTGTAGAGGATGGAGAGGGCATTCGTACACAGGCTTTTGATCCAAGCAAACTCGAAGATCCGTCATTAATTATTTATGCACCCGTGAGAGTACTTGGTAATAAGACAATTGTGACTAATGGTGACCAGACAGATACTATCTATGATGGTATGGATAAGCAGCTTACCTTTGAGCAGTCGCTTAGATGTCGTGAGTTTGAACCGGATGGTCCTAATTTTACACCAAGAATTTCCGGAGTTATGCATATTGAGAACGGAACATATAATTATGCTATGAGCATACTTAAGAGTAATAATGGCAATCCGGAAGCTTGTAACAGATATACTTTCGCATATGAGAATCCGGTGGCAGGTGAAGGACACTTCATTCATACATATATGCATGATGCTAACCCGCTCCCAAGCTTTGAGGGAGAACCTGAGTGGATTGATATTGAGGGAGATATTGATTCATTTACAAATATGTTATGGACAAATCTTAATGAGGAGAACAAGGTTAGCTTATTTGTAAGATATATTGATATTGCTACAGGCAAGTATGAGACAAGAATTGTAAATAAGAACAACTAATGTATCGTTTTACGAAATGGAGATATTATGAACGAATTAGAATTAAAGTATGGTTGTAACCCTAATCAGAAGCCATCGAGAATTTTTATGGCTGACGGAAGCGATTTGCCTATCGAAGTATTAAATGGTAAGCCGGGATATATTAATTTCCTTGATGCATTTAACGGATGGCAGCTTGTTAAGGAATTAAAGGAAGCCACCGGACTTCCGGCAGCAACATCTTTTAAGCATGTTTCACCTGCAGGTGCAGCAGTTGGAAGACCTCTTAGTGATACACTTAAAAAGATATACTGGGTTGATGATCTTGGAGAACTTACTCCACTTGCCAGTGCATATGCAAGAGCGAGAGGCGCTGACAGAATGTCAAGCTTTGGAGATTTTATTGCACTTTCAGATGAATGTGATGTGTGTACAGCTAATATGATTAAGAGAGAAGTGTCAGATGGTATTATTGCACCTGGCTATACACCTGAAGCGCTTGAGATTCTCAAGGGCAAGAAAAAGGGCAACTATGCAATTATCAAGATTGATCCTTCATATAAGCCTGAGCCTGTTGAGCGTAAACAGGTGTATGGAATTACTTTTGAACAGGGACGTAATGAAATAGCCATTAATGATGATGTACTTACTAATATCGTTACAGATAATAAGGATCTTCCACAGGAAGTTAAGGATGATATGAAGATTGCTCTTATTACACTTAAGTATACTCAGTCTAATTCAGTATGCTACGTTAAGGACGGTCAGGCTATAGGAATCGGTGCAGGACAGCAGTCAAGAATTCACTGTACAAGACTTGCAGGAAGCAAGGCTGATAACTGGCTTATGCGTCAATGTCCAAAGGTTCTGAATCTTCCTTTCAGAGAGGATGTTGGTAGACCTGAAAGAGATAATGCTATCGATAATTATATTGGTGAGGATTATATGGATGTTCTTGCTGATGGAGCATGGGAGAAGGTGTTTACTAAGAAACCGGAAATCTTCACCAAGGAGGAGAAGGCTGAGTGGCTTTCGCAGATGGATGGAGTTGTTCTTGGTTCAGATGCATTCTTCCCATTCAGCGATAACATTGACAGAGCTAAGAAGAGTGGAGTTAAGTATATTGTTCAGCCGGGTGGTTCTATAAGAGACAGCCTTGTTATTGATGCAGCTAACCAGTATGGAATGGTTATGGTATGTAATGGAATCAGACTTTTCCACCACTAATTTAGATTTTATTTCGATAAGCTTTGGGATTGTTCCTGAAGCTTATCTTTTAATGTGAAGATATGTGAAGATATGTGAAGATAATTCGGGAGGAATATAAATGAAAAAGGAACCTGTACTCGTAATTATGGCAGCCGGAATGGGCAGCAGATATGGAGGACTTAAGCAGATTGATCCGGTTGATGAGCAGGGAAATATAATTATTGATTTCAGTATATATGATGCTGTTAAAGCCGGCTTTAAGACTATAGTATTTATTATTAAGCATCAGATTGAAGAGGAATTCAAGCGTTCAATTGGTGATAGAATCGGTAAATACGTTAATGTGAAATATGTTTTCCAGGAACTCGATAAGCTTCCGGAAGGATATTCTGTTCCGGAGGGGAGAATAAAGCCTTTTGGTACGGGACATGCTATTCTTTGTGCCAAGGATTCTATTGATGGACCTTTTGCTGTTATTAATGCTGATGACTATTATGGACGTAATGCATTTGAAACAATTTATAAATTCTTGACAGAAAACGAAGATTCAGATGTATATAATTATGCAATGGTAGGTTATGAACTTCATAATACACTTACGGAGAATGGACATGTAGCCCGTGGAGTGTGTGTGGTGGGAGAAGATGGACTTCTTAAGACCATTAATGAGCGTACAAGAATTGAGAAGCATGGTGATAAGGCTGAGTATACTGAGGATGATGGAAATACATGGATAGAGTTACCTTCAGATAGTCTGGTATCTATGAATATGTGGGGATTTACAAACAGTCTTATGGGAGAGCTTGAGACTCGTTTTGTGGATTTCCTTGATAAGACGCTTCCTAATAATCCTGAAAAGGCAGAATATTTCCTTCCGTTTGTTGTCGATGAACTTCTTCAGGAAAACAAGGCTACAGCCAGAGTTCTTCCAACTCCTGATGTATGGCATGGTGTAACCTATAAGGAAGATAAGCCACAGGTTATGGCCGCAATCAAGGAACTTAAAGAGAGTGGAATGTACCCGGATATTCTTTGGGCATAATATATGGAAAAAGAATTAGTCTGCCCTAATTGTGGGGCTTTAGTAGAACTTCATAAGGACAAATGTCCATATTGTGGATATATAAATGAGATTGGTGCCGAAGAGCACTATATGAATAAATTGTCTGCCATAAAGGAAAATCTTAATCGTGTAGATGATAATGCAAGAAAAGAGTATTCGAAAGAGATTGGTGTTACACTAAAGAGCCTTATTAAGGTATTAATAGTTGTTCTCATTCTGTGTGCGATATGTTTGCTGCTTTTTGCATGGGTATCTGCAGGTAAAAAAAAGTATTTAAAGGAAGCGGAAGATACAGCTTCGCTTGCTGAGAATCTAAAGTGGCGAAAAGAAGCTTTTGCACAATATGATGAGCTTTATAATAATGGCGAATATATCAAAATAGCAGAATTGATGAGCGAAGCTGAATTACAGGAGAAGGACATTTATTCCTGGGAGCATTATCCGTTTATATCTGTGTATAAGAAGTATATGCAGGTTAAGGATGTAATGCTACCGGATATGGTTGCTGAGGGTTGTGACGAATATCTGGCAGCAGAATTGACCTATGCATGTTTTTATTATTATTATGAGATATACATTACCGAATATGGTTCAGGTAACAGACTGACGGAAGATGAAAAGGCAATTCTCAAAGCTAATAGAGAGTATATAGTCGGTGTTGTGCATGACAGACTTAAGTTTTCAGATGAGCAGATGAAAGAGTTTAAGGATAATGGGCAGGTACTGGGCAATTCTTATCTTGCATATGCCGATTGCAAAAAACTGGCTAAAAAATATTATAGTCAGTTTGAATAGAGGAACAATTAATGAAATGTAAATCTTGTGGTTATAATCTTTCAATAGAAGACGGATGGTGTCCACATTGCGGGACTAAAAATGAAGCGGCTAAGCAACATAATGCTGATATGGAAAAATATAGCAGAGAATTTGAGGAGACGCTGGAAGAAGTTAAGAGCAATTCAAGAAGATTTAATGCTATAACTGTGAAAATCATGATTACGGCTGTATTAGCACTTTTAGTAGCAATCTGTGTCATTATAAGTGCCAATGGATATGAAATTGCCTATAGAAGAGAGCAGAAGGTAATTAAAAAAAATCTGGCTGTACATATGCAGGCCCTGGATGAGTTTGAAAGAAACAGAGATGTTAGAGGCTTTACGAAATATTATGAAAACAACAGGTTGAGCAATGCAGAAACCGGCAGCTTGTCTCAATATGCCATAGCGGCACAGTTAAGCCGATATTACTGTGGCATTTTGGATGATATAGTAAGACTTGTGGATGAAAGTCAGCTTAATTCATACTACAATAAGGATCTATGCTTAGACAAAATTGAGAAGAATATAGAATATATTAAGCAATACAGAGAACCAAAAGCATATAATGGGGAATGCTTTGAAGGTATACAGGGCGAGTATGTTGACTATGTAGTAAAACTTACAGAGGATACATTGCAGGTATACTTTAATCTTTCTGATGAAGAGGCCGGAAATATCTGGGATATGAGTAGTGGAAGAATGTATGTGATGCTTGAGGAGGGACTTGAAAATGACTAAAGAGGTTCAAGGCCTTAAAATCAAAAATGTGATTTTTAATATAATTATAGGCGTTCTTGTTATTGCATTTATTATTTCTTTTGCCATAATGCTACATTCGGTGAGGACGAGGAGATATGCGGCAACTTATGAATTAAGGCAATTGAATAGATATGTTACGGCCGGGGATTATTGCACTTTGGTTGAAGCATGGAAGAGTAACATAAAGAACGGAATAACGGAAAAAACTAATCCGGAGTATTCAGCTTTATATGCTGTAGCGGAGTATTATTATCTATTGCCGGAATACAAAGTATATTTAGAGCAGGGATATGCTGATAAATGTAAAACTATCGAAGAGACTTTGAAAAATGACAGGGAGAAAATGGCGGAACTGTCTATGCTTGCTGATGAGTTTGATGCTTTGTATGGATTGAAATAGGTCTCGGTTTGTGATATCATATCTAGGCATATAAAAGATTCGGGGTGTGGCTCAGTTTGGTTAGAGCGCCGTCTTAGGGAGGCGGAGGCCGCTGGTTCGAATCCAGTCACTCCGATTTGGTGATCAGAAAATCTGGTCACTTTTTTTCTATATTGATAAATATAATGATTATAACTTGAAAGGAAATATGAATAATGAAGCTTAATTATAAAGGGAATAACGGAAAAGTTACTCTTTCTTTTGAGGTTTTTCCACCTAAGCAGACTGCAAATTATGAAACGGTATATCAGGCAGCTATGGGTGTTGCAGCATTAAAGCCTCACCATATGAGTGTTACTTACGGTGCAGGGGGAAGTACGAGGTCAAATACCTTCAAGATTGCAGAAGATATACAAAACAAGTATGAAGTCCCTGTTATTGCTCATCTTACATGTGTTGGGGCATCAAAGGAAGATACACATTTGGCTCTTGATGCTATGAAGAAGGCCGGAATTAGGAATATTCTTGCACTGAGAGGGGACAAACCCCGCGATTTTGAGGGTGATCCCTTTGTGGATTTTAAGTATGCTACAGAGCTTGTAAAGGAAATCAGAGATTATTCGGGGGATTATTTCTGTATTGGTGGTGCCTGCTATCCGGAAGGCCATCCAGATGCGTTTAATAAGGCAGAAGATATTGAACACCTGAAGGAAAAGGTTGATGCAGGCTGTGATTTCTTAACTACACAGATGTTTTTTGATAATAATATTTTCTATAATTTTTTATATAAGATTAAGGATAAAGGCATAAACGTGCCGGTTACTGCAGGTATAATGCCAATAACAAGAGCTAATCAGGTGGAAAACGCAATAAAACTTTCAGGCTCCAATATGCCGGAGCGCTTTAGGAATTTGGTTGATCATTTTGGGACCAATCCTGCAGCTATGCAGCAGGCCGGTATTGCATATGCAACGGATCAGATTATTGATCTTATTGCAAATGGTGTGGAGTATATTCACATCTATTCCATGAATAAGCCGGAGGTAGCTGAGGGGATTATGAATAATCTTTCCGAGATTATTAAGTAAGTTTGTTTATAGTTAAAAGTTTTTCGTTTTACCGGAAAATTGTTTGAAATGAGGTCAATATGTCTATTATTTGTGATTATCATGTACATTCCACATATTCAGGAGATGCTAAGGACTCAATGGAGACAATGATATTGTCAGCAATTGATAAAGGACTTAAGCAGATATGCTTTACTGAACATCAGGATTTTTGTTTTCCATATCTTCAGGGTGAGGAGGGGATGTTTGATCTTAATACTGACGCATATTTGTATGAACTGTTGGGCTTAAGGGCAAAGTATGAAGATAAAATCAGAGTATGCTTCGGAGTAGAGCTGGGAATGCAGTTGGATGCAGTCCGTGAGAATGCTATTTATGCCAGAAGTCATGAGTTTGATATGATTATTGCCAGTCTTCATCTTGTTGATAAGGTGGATCCTTATTATCCGGAGTATTTTAAGGATAAGTCTGAGGAAGAGGCATATGGTCTGTATTTTAAAAGGATATATGAGAATCTCCTGAAGTTTGAGAATTTTGATGTATTAGGTCATCTTGATTATATAGTCAGATATGGTGCCAATAAAGATGCAAATTATAAGTATGAAATATATAAGGATACAATTGATAGGATTCTTGAATTTCTGATTGAGCATGAGAAGGCTCTTGAGATAAATACCGCAGGAATAAGAAAAGGAACAAGGGATGTGCATCCGACAGTTGACATTCTTAAGCAATACAAATCTATGGGAGGAGAGCTGATTACTATTGGTTCGGATGCTCACAATAAGAATGATATTGCTTCGGACTTTGACAGAGCTGAGGCGGTAATTAAGGAATGTGGTTTTAAATACTATTGTCTTTATGAAAATAGAATTGCGGAATTCAAAAAACTATCGTAGAAACTAATCGTAGTAATAAAAGGGTCGTAAGGTGCTTCTTATGGATATTAATCAGATATATAGTGAGCTTGACTCCTTGGAATATACAAAAATAGAAGGCTATCTTCAAAGTAAGATAGATGAAGCTGAAAGCAGGGAACTTTTTGAAATTCAGGTTCCTTTGCTAAATGAAATGATAGGCTTTTTGCGCGATACGACTCAGTTTGATAAGGGACAGGAATATAAGAGAAAACTGCTTGGAGTACTTGATGACTATAATCAGCAGGGGACTATGAATTATGCCACTTCGCTGCTTAATATTGCCAATTTTGACAGGGCGGCAGGGGATTATCCGAAGTCAATTGAGGAATATAAGAGATGCGAAGAAATCTATAATAGTCTATTGCCTAAAGAGGATTATTTATGGGCAGGATTATATAATAATGAGTCGCTACTATATCAGATGATGGGAGATAATCTTGCAGCAATTGGTTCGCTTGCAAAGGCACTTCAGATTGTACAGGCACTTCCTGACAGAAGGATGGAGGTCGCTACAACATATACCAATATTGCCCAGTCTCTTGCAGCACTTGGACAGATGGATGAGGCAGAGGAGAATGTTCAGGCCGCACTTGAGATATTCGCAGAAACAAATAATGAGGATTATCATTACAGCGCAGCGGCGGCGGTTATGGGTGTGATTGCTTACAACAGAGGCGAATTTGCGGTAGCGGCAGATTATTATGAAAAGGCGGCAGCAGTTGTAAAGAAGGTTATGGGAGAAAACGAGAATTATAGACTTCTCATCTCTAACCGTGATGCAATGCTTGCGATGCTTCCTTCAAGTCATACATTAGATGGTACAAATGCTAAGGAAAATGGTGCTATAGATAATGCCACAGATGAGGTTTTGTCGGGCGAAAATGTAGAAAATCCGAGTGGGTTAGAATTATGTCGTTTGTATTATTTACAGTGTGGAAGACCAGGACTTGAAAAGAATTTTGAGAAATATCTGGGGAGAATTGCAGTAGGACTATTTGGCGAAGGCTCGGAGTGTATTGGCTGTGATGATGAGTATTCACGAGACCATGACTGGGGGCCGGGATTTATGCTATTAGTTACCAGGCAGACTTATAGCGAAATTGGAAGGCAGCTTGAACAGTTCTATGCCGGGCTTCCTGATACCTTCATGGGGTATAAACGTAAATCAACTGATGAAGCCGGGGGGCGTGTAGGTGTAGTAATAATAGAGGACTATTTCAGGAAGTGGATAGGAAAGGCACTGCTTACCAATAATGGGCGACTATCGGTAGAACGTAAATGTCTTGGAAATCTTTACGAATTCGCACTATGCAATATGACAAATGGTGAGGTTTGGGCGGATACTGAAGGGATAGTATCTGATTTACGTAAGGAAATCAGCATGTATTATGATAATGATACATGGATAAAGCACTTGTCGGTTGAACTGATAAGAATGGGACAGACAGGACAGTATAATTTAGACAGATGTTTAAAGCGTGATGATAAAGTTACTGCCTATATCTATCTTGGTGAGTATATAAGAAGTACGCTTCAGGTACTTTTTTTGTTAAATAAAAAATATGCACCATATGAAAAGTGGATGCTGAGAAATGCTTTGAGACTTGAGCTTCATCCTGAGATTGCTGACTGCATAAAAGCAATTGCAGATATGAATATTGACGATAAAAACCTTCTTATGACAGTTGAGATTATTGCACAAATTGTTCTTTCTGCATTAAAAGAACTGAAGCTTGTGGATGAAAATGAAGACAACTGGTATCTCGAAAAAATAGGAAGAAATTTGAGGTAAAGGATCAGGAATGATATGAATTCGTATTCTTTTGGCGCACTGGTCGCTATGTTACTTATTTTTCTAGGAACCATTGCACTTGCAATAGGTATTAGAACTTATAAAGAAAATAGAAAATCAGAAGCCGGAAGACGTATGCTTTTTGTATTTTTGTCTGTATTTGTATGGAACGTCGGATACGGCTGGATGAGTATGTGTTATGATGATGACTTTGCATACGTACCCAGAGCAGTTGCATTGCTTGCCGTTTTTGCATATATGGCTTATATGATTTTGTACGTTTCTGCAATTTCTGATTTTAATCGCAAACCTTTAGCTGTTTTTAGATGTATTTATATCGGAATTTCTGCGATTGCATGGCTTCTTGTTATTCAAAAAAGTGCCGTTTCTTTCGTGAGAACAGATTGGGGTTATTGGTATACAAGTTCAATGAGCTTTGCCAGAATGCTTCAGTTTGCCATTATTTTACTGGCAATTGTAGTCTATTACATAGTGTTAGGTACATGGAAGAGGAGAATTATACTTCAAAGAGAGAAGGCTCTTATAAGGCGTTTTGAACTGTTTGGACCGGTTATGGTTATTGGATATGCTGTAGACACACTTATTCCGTCAATTACAGGAATGGCTGCTGTACCCGGTAGCGCTATTGCAGCTTTTGTTTCTGCACTTATCCTCTATAACATATCTGTTAAATACAGAGCAATGGGAGCATCCAGCCAGAATGTATCTGAATATGTATTTAACGAGGTAAAGGTTCCGGTAATAGTTACAGATAATAATGGCCGGATTGTACTTAGTAATGCTGCAGCTGCCGTTTATTTCGATAAATCGGAGTCGGAAATTCGCAAGGAACGCATTGTGGATTTGGTTAGAATGGAAGTTGAGTCCACCTCAGATATTTGTACAGTAATTAACAGAGATTTATTCTGTAGACTGGATTCCTCGGATGTTGTCGACGAGTATGGCGATGTAATATATAAGATTGTATTTGTTACGGATATGACGGATGCCATAAGGACGATGGAACTTATGGAAAATAGCCGAAAAGTTGCAGAAGAAGCCAATAAGTCAAAGAGTGATTTCCTGGCCAATATGAGTCATGAAATCAGAACGCCGATGAATGCAATTATTGGAATTACTGATATTTTGCTTAGGGATTCCAAGATGGGGGAAGAAGAGAAAGAAAGGCTGCTTAATATTAAGGATGCCAGTGATGGATTGTTAGCTATTATTAATGATATTCTTGATATATCAAAGATTGAATCAGGAAAATATGAGCTCGCGAATGAGAAGTATGATATTCCAAGTCTGATTAATAATGTTACTAATATAATTAGCGTTAAGCTGCTTGAGACAGCTGTTGAACTTGATGTTGATGTCGATGATGATATTCCGGTTGAACTATACGGTGATGAGACCAAGGTGCGTCAGGTTATTCTGAATGTGCTTGGAAATGCAGTGAAATTTACTAAAAAAGGAACTATCGGAATTAGAGCATACTGCGAGAAAAATGAATATGAGTGCAGACTTATGTTTGATATTTCTGATACCGGAATAGGTATCAAGGAAGAGCATCTTGATGACATTTTTGGTGAATTTTCGCAGGTTGACACGCGTAAGAATCGTGAAATACAGGGAACAGGCTTGGGGCTTGCAATAAGTAAGAAGCTTGCCAATCTAATGGGCGGTGATATTACTGTAGAAAGCACCTACATGGAGGGTTCGACCTTCCATATAGTGATTGTTCAGAAAATGAGTGGAAGCACTGTAATAGGTGAGGATATAGCTAATGCCTTAAAGAACAAGGAATATAAGCGAAAAACACAAAAATCAGAGCTTGCAATCGAGCAGAAGACAGATAAAAGAATACTTGTTGTTGATGATATGCCTGTTAATATTCTTGTGGCTAAGGGCTTGCTTAAACCTTACGGCGTTGCGGTAGATGAGGCTACCAGTGGTCAGGAGGCAATTGACAAGATAAAGGCAAATGATTACGACCTTGTATTTATGGATCATATGATGCCGGAAATGGATGGTGCGGATGCGACCGGAATAATCAGATCGTTGCCGGATAAAAAGTATAAGGATTTGGTAATAGTTGCCCTTACCGCCAATTCAATTGCAGACGCAAAGGAATTGCTTCTTAATTGCGGAATGAATGATTTCCTTGCCAAACCTATTAATAAAAGTGAACTTAATGAGATTATGAATAAATGGCTCTAGTATTATGAGGCTTTTATATGGAACATGTTGTGACAAAAAACGAACTAGTAGAAAGAATAGTCAGTCTTGAGTGGGAAGCCTTTGACCGTGTTGAAAACGAAGGCGGTAGAGCTGATTGCCAGAGTAATTGGAGAATTTTCGAGATTATGCGCAAAAGCCAGTATCTTGAGTGGACTGAAGAAATGCTTATCAGCTTTATTCGGGATTTTGTTGAGGCGAATGCACGTGGATGGAATCTGATTACAGAAAAATACGGTCGAATGGAAAAAACAACGGCACCTGCTGAATATGAAAAAATAAAAGAGTCGCTTCCGGCTCACACGCAGGAGCAGGAGACTATAATAGAGCAGATTGTTGCTATTCAGGTTGGTATGATGGAGGATATGGCAGAGAAATATCCTAAAATGGCCGGGAATGCAAGATCCATTCATACTTATGAGGACAGTGAATGGAATACATCCTATGAGACTTATTTAAGAGGTGAACTTGGGACATATTCCGACAGAACACTTCTTTTGTATGGCAGATTTATTGCTGAAATTGCAGCTCAAGGAGATAATTTAGCCTATAGAATTATGTCTAATACAGCGAAGTTCTATGGATATAATTCTGTGGAAGAGTGTGAAGAGAAAATGAGATAGGGCAGTTTTGTTGTATAGATATAACAAAATGTTGGAAAAATAGTAAAAGTGTCTTGTTTTTTCTGCATCTTTCTTGTAGAATATAAGCGCTGATAAAATTTTGACAAAAGGCGCATCATGTATGGTCTTTGTCGAAAAATAATAAATTTATAACATTTTTAGGAGGAATTAAAAATGGCAGTAAAAGTAGCAATTAACGGTTTTGGTCGTATCGGTCGTCTTGCATTCAGACAGATGTTTGGTGCAGAAGGATACGAAGTAGTAGCAATCAACGATCTTACAAGCCCAAAGATGCTTGCTCATCTTCTTAAGTATGACTCATCACAGGGTAAGTACGCATTAGCTGATACAGTTTCAGCTGGTGAGGACTCAATCACAGTTGATGGAAAGACCCTTAAGATTTACAAAGAGCCAGATGCAAACAATTGTCCTTGGGGCGAGCTTGATGTAGATGTAGTTCTTGAGTGTTCAGGTTTCTACACATCTAAGGAGAAGGCTCAGGCTCATATCAACGCTGGTGCAAAGAAGGTTGTTATTTCTGCTCCTGCAGGAAATGATCTTCCTACAATCGTATACAATGTTAACCATACAACACTTACAGCTGATGACAAGATCATCTCAGCTGCATCTTGTACAACAAACTGTCTTGCACCAATGGCTAAGGCTCTTAACGACCTTGCTGGTATCAAGTCAGGTATCATGTCAACAATTCACGCTTACACAGGTGATCAGATGATTCTTGATGGACCACAGAGAAAGGGTGACTTAAGAAGATCAAGAGCAGGTGCAGTTAATATCGTTCCTAACTCAACAGGTGCTGCTAAGGCAATCGGTCTTGTTATTCCAGAGCTTAACGGAAAGCTTATCGGATCAGCTCAGAGG
>JAGHUN010000060.1 GCA_018064805.1 Candidatus Colinaster scatohippi | reverse complement strand
ATCACAGTTCACAGGTGGTTTGCAAATAAGAGCTGTCCGGGCAACTGGCTTTATGCAAGACTTGGTGATTTGGCTGCAAATGTTACTGCTCAGCTTGGCGGTGGTAATGCAGAAGTGATTCCTTCTGGTATGCAGGCAAGAGAGTTACAGAATCTCACTGAGGCACAGGTAGTTGCAAAGGTTGGTGCTCTGTTTACTGCTGATCAGAAGAAGAGCGGTATCCTTGCATCAGTATCTATGGCTCAGTTTATTTTGGAGAGTGGTTATGGTAAGAGCGAACTTGCTCAGGGTGCAAACAACTGCTTTTGTATGAAGAAGAGCCTTAGTGGAAATACCTGGGGCGGTTCGACTTGGGATGGCAGCTCTGTTTATACCAAGAAGACTCAGGAGCAGAATGCAGATGGAAGCTATGTGACTATTACTGCTGACTTCAGAAGATACAGTTGTGTGGAAGATTCTATTGCCGACCATAGTGCATATCTGCTTGGAGCCAAGAATGGAAGCAAGCTCAGATATGAAGGACTTAAGGGCTGTACGGATTATAAGAAGGCTGCACAGATCATCAAAGCAGGAGGCTATGCTACTTCTTTAACTTATGTCGATAAGCTTTGCAACATTATTGAAAGATGGAAACTGACTCAGTATGATGTGGCTGGTGAGGCTTCTGATGTGGTGAAGTATTACCGTGTAAGGAAGAGTTGGGATGATGCAAAATCTCAGCTTGGTGCTTATACGATACTTGCTAATGCAAAGGCTATGGCTGATAAGAATCCTGGATATGAGGTTTATGACTGGAATGGCAAGCAGGTTTATCCAGAGGTGGCAGAAGGGGTGAATAAAACGGACACTCCTTTTCTTGTGAAGGTTAGTATTCCTGATCTTAATATCAGGAAGGGGGCTGGAACTAATACTGCTAAGACAGGCATTTGCACAGGAGTTGGAGTATTTACCATTATGGAAGTCAGAGAGGGAATAGGCTCTGTTACAGGATGGGGAAGATTGAAGTCCGGAGCGGGGTGGATTAGCCTGGATTACTGCAAGAGAGTGTAATTGAATAGGATTGTGGTGTTGAGCCTGCAGGTGTTGGAAGAGATTCCGATGCTTGCAGGCTTTTTTTTGCGTTGTGCAAGCGTCTGGGGTGGCATGATATTACTTCCGAGCGTGTTTTTTTTCGTATGGAGATAGGTGGCAAGGAAACAGGTACATTTTGTTGATGAATGGTTTATGCAACAGTAATATTGCAACTTGGTTACTCATTTCTACCAGTTGGTTTCGTTTTGCAGACAGGTGAAATAAGTCTTGATAAGCTGTACCTAAACAAGATAGTTGGAGGTAATCACATGGAACTTGAGATTAAAAATCTTTCTAAAAACTATAAGAGAAAAAAGGCTGTAAAAGATGTTAATGTAACTTTGCATCCTGGTATATGGGGACTCCTTGGTGCTAATGGTGCGGGAAAAACTACGCTTATGAGGATGCTGGCTGGAATATTGGAACCGAGTAATGGAACGGTTTTGTATTGCGGTAAGGATATTAGAAGTAACGCGCAGTATCGGTCAGAATTTGGATTCTTGCCTCAAGAAATTCAATTTAGCAAGGATTTGACAGTTGATAATTATCTGAAATATATGGCGGCATTGAAAAATATTCCATTAGAAGAAACTCAAGAGCGCATCGATAATCTTTTGCAAATACTGACACTTACAGATGTCAGAGCAAAGAAGATTGTTAAGTTATCTGGAGGAATGAAGCGAAGAGTGGGGATTGCGCAGGCGATGCTCAATGATCCGAAGGTCTTGATTCTGGATGAACCAACTGCAGGTCTTGATCCGGGAGAGCGTATTAGATTTAGAAATTTCTTAGCACAAACTTCGAAAGAAAGAATCGTTGTTCTTTCCACACATATTGTTTCTGATATTGAGGATATTGCTGACCATGTGATGATTATGAAGGATGGAGAACTTAACAGAATAGTCAGGGCGGCTGAATATGATGACCTTGAAAAACTATATGTGAGTATATTTATGAATGAGGAGGCAGATTATGAGATTATATAAACAAGAACTTAAACGGATTCTACTTGCGAAGAGGACTAAAGTCATATTTATTATTGCTATGGTGATGTCGGTTTTTCTTGCATTATTGGCCAGTGAGTTTAATGATGCAAATGTCCCTAGTGAAGATGGATATATTACTCCGTTACATGGGAAGGAAGCAATTCATTTTTTAGAGGATGCGTCTGTTGATGGTAATGGAGAAGTTACAATTGAAAGCTTAAAGAATGCTTTGCAGAGGTACCAGGATTTATATAATGAATATGGTATGGATCCATTAAAGCCAGGTATGTCTGATGATAAATTCCCATTAAATGTTTATTGGGAAGAGGTATATCCTATTAATTCATTGTTACGTATGATGAACATAGCGTATGGAACAAATGATGGGCAGGCAGATTTAATGGCTTTGAAACTGTCAGATTTGGATAACTTTTATGGGGCGTGTGAAGTGCGGTTGGAAGATGCTATGAGGTCTGATGATTTACTAAGGAATCCTGATTATATCAGTAAGGCACATGCTCTTTATAATAATGTCGAGAAGCCATTCGTTATTTCACACGGATATACAAGAGACGCATTTGATTATGTATCTTTTACCATTCTCTTATTAGTATTGTTTTCTGCCGTAATGGTTGCACCTGTATTTTCCGAGAGATATGAGTCAGGTGAGGACAGCGTAATCAGATGTACGGAGTTTGGAAGAGGGAAACTTGTGAGAACGATGTTGATGGCTGTTATTACGGTTTCATCGATAATGTATTGGGCGGGAATAGGAACTCATTTACTGGTGTCAGATATGATATTTGGAATGAATACCTTAAAAGAATCTGTGCAGGTTCTGTATACCGTCTATTCTCTGCCAGCACTTAATCTGTTGGAATTACAAATTGTTTTGGCATTGACAGGCTGGGTGTGCTGTATCGCAGTTACTGTTATGGCGACTTGCGTTTCCTCAATCATGCGGGAGACATCAACAGCAATGGTGGTGTCAATTATCATGGTGTTTTTGCCAACATTTATATATATGGGAATCGGAAGTGTAAGCTGGTTATTAGCCTTGCTACCGTCAGCCGCAGTTGGTTTAAGCAACAATATGCTATATAGTTTGGTAGATTTAAGATTCCTAAAGATAGGTGGCATAGTATTTTGGTATCCAGTGGTACTTGTCTTTTTTGATATAATAGAAACTGTGGTATTCGGTATCATTTCTCATTTTGTGTATATCAGACATCAGGTGAGATAATATACATATTTGCCACAAAGTCAGGAGGTAACGATGAAGGTAAATATAGTAGTCGAACCCGACTTGGAAGAAGAATATGTTGAACTCCATGTCAAGGGCATAACTGATGAAATAAGCCGATTATCGGAGATTATACAGAGCAAAAGCCAGGTTATTACTGGGACAGATGAATATGAGAGGATTGTAGTCATTGACGAAGTGGATATCGTAGTGCTTCATGCTGAGAAAAAGTGGTGCAGGATATATACTGATACAGCAAATTACAGTTGCAGAAAACGGCTATATGAGATTGAGAATATGCTGGGCAAGGATTTTATGAGGATATCGAAATCCATCATAGTAAATTTGCGTAAGATTGAAAGTGTTGAGGCAGTGTTCAATGGTATGCTTCTGCTTCGCATGAAGAATGGCTCTAAGGAGTATGTTTCAAGAACTTACTTGCCACATATGAAAGAGTATTTAGGAATATAGGAGGCTGCGATGTATAAAATAGTGTTAAGAAAAATCATAAGAGGTCTTTTTTATGGATGTGCAATGTTTGTGGCTGCATTGATTTTTATTGATATTTG
>JAGHUN010000028.1 GCA_018064805.1 Candidatus Colinaster scatohippi | reverse complement strand
TACATATTTTTCAATACACTCTTAACTTTTTTCAAATCCTCTACCGTATCTATATCCCACAACTCATATTCATCCTGAACTTCGACGGTACATAACAGTTCAGAATTGTTTTTGGCAATCCATCCCCCACCCTTACCTTCCGGAAGCTTAAGTAATTCATCAAAAAAAGCTTTGGGAAATCCAACCGGTGAACCGACAATATCACCATAGCAGGTTCTTACTATTTTGTTTGGATTATCATTTGCTTTTTCAATCAATTTGGCAATTGATTCTTTTTTTATTAGAGGCTGGTCTCCCGGAGTAAAAAAGCAATAATCTATATCCTCCATCATTGAGCTTAACCCTAATCTGACTGTATCATTTCTATTAGGTAATTCGTGTAAAATACACTCAAGATTAATCTCATCACATAGGGCTTTCACTTCTTTATTTCTGGTAACAACCACTCTTTTGTCAAAAAAATTATCCGTAATATCTATAATCCATTTAATTACAGGTCTGTTATCCAGGTTCTCCACAAGCTTATTGCCACCAAATCTTTTTCCAAGACCTGATGCCATTATAACAAGACCCATTCTGTTATTTTCTATCATACTTGCCCTTTTTTTCACAAATTATAACGGAATGATATCAAAATGCATTTAAAAAATCAAACAAATTTAGTACAATTGGAGGGGTATGGTTATTTTGCTAATAGGAGGGATAAATGATTACCTTTCAAAAATATGTAAAAGCAGAAACTCTTGAAGAGGCTTATACGCTAAATCAGGTAAAAAACAATAAAATTGTTGGTGGTATGCTCTGGCTTCGACTTGGCACTCCAACCTACAATACTGTCATTGATATCTCCGGTCTTGGGCTCAACCTGATTGAAGAGGATGATGAGCAATATAAGATTGGTGCAATGGTGTCTTTACGCGAGCTTGAAACCAATAAAAGTCTTAATGACTACACCGACAATGCCATCCAAAATGCATTAAAGGATGTTATCGGCGTTCAGTTCAGGAATTTGGCAACAATTGGCGGAAGCATTTGGGGCCGTTTTGGTTTCTCCGATGTTCTCACCGTTTTCCTTGCTCTTGATACCTATGTTGAGCTCTATAAAGGTGGGATAGTCTCACTGGCTGAATTCTCTAAGATGAAATACGACAGAGACATTCTTCTCCATATAATTGTTAAAAAGAAACCTTGCAAGTGTGTCTATGATTCAGTTCGTATCCAGAGAACAGACTTCCCTGTTCTCACATGTGCTGCAAGCATAATTGATGATGAATATAAAATAGTAATTGGTGCTCGCTCCGGTAAGGCTCTCTTATACGGGGACGAGAAGGGTATGTTATCCGGAGGAATAACCACTGAGAATGCTGCTGCATTTGCCGGTGAACTTAGCAAATGTGTTCCTACATCTACCAATAATCGAGGAAGTGCAGCATACAGAAGCAGACTTGTGAACGTACTTACAGAAAGAAATCTACTTAAGTTAGGAGGATTGATGTGATGGATATAACACTTACATTAAATGGCAAGAAAATCTCTGATCAGATTGATCCTGACCTTACATTGTTTGATTTTCTTCGTAATCACAATTGTTACAGTGTTAAATGCGGATGTGAAACATCTAACTGTGGCTTATGTACCGTATTTTTTGATGATACTCCTGTACTCTCATGTTCCGTACTTGCCATTCGTGCAAATGGACATTCAATAACTACTCTTGAAGGATTGCAGGATGAAGCAGGTGAATTCGTTGGATTCATTGCTGACCAGGGTGCTGACCAGTGTGGATTCTGTAATCCGGGATTTGTAATGAATACTATTGCTCTTCTCAGAGAGAATCCCGATCCCACGGATGATGAGATTAGACAGTTCCTTTCCGGTAATTTATGCAGATGTAGCGGTTACGAAGGACAGCTTCGTGGAATAAGAGCTTTCCTTAACAGTCGTAAAAATAAGTAGGGGGCATATTATGGAACATAAAGATTACAAAGCGATTAACAAATCGGTAAGAAAAAAAGATGCCATGCAGCTCCTTTTAGGAAAGCCGGTATATACAAAGGATGTTGTTCCGGACAATGCATTAGTTGTAAAGCTTTTAAGAAGTCCTCACGCTAATGCAATTGTAAATACTATTGATACTAAGGTTGCAAAGCTTGTTCCCGGTGTTGTCGATATCTTCACCTGGGAGGATGTGCCAAACAATAGATTCACAAATGCAGGACAGACATATCCTGAAGCTTCACCTTATGACAGACTAATAATTGACAGACATGTCCACTGTGTAGGTGATGTTGTAGCAATTGTCGCTGCCGAAAATGAAAAGGCTGCCAATAAGGCTCTCAAATTAATAAAAGTAACTTATGATGTATTAGAGGCTGTTCTCGACTTCAGAACTGCAAAGGATAATGAAATACTTGTTCATCCTGAAGATAACTGGGTTGCACCTTGTGAAGTCGGAGGAACCAATAAGCGTAACCTTGTTGCAAGTGAACAAAGCGAATATGGTGATGTTGACGGTGTATTGGCTGACTGCGATATCGTCATTGACAGAACCTATCATACAAAAGCCTTTAATCAGGCTATGATGGAGACCTTCAGAACATATACAAGCTATGACAGATATGGACGTCTGCATGTCATCTCTTCTACACAGATTGTATTCCATGTGCGTCGTATCTTATCTCATGCACTTGGCATTCCAAAGAATATGATTAGAGTTGAGAAGCCTCGTATCGGTGGTGGCTTCGGTGCCAAGCAGACCGCTGTAAGTGAGGTATATCCTGCTTTTGTTACTATGAAAACGGGACGACCTGCTATGATCGTCTTCACACGTGAAGAATCACAAATTGCCGGTTCACCTCGTCATGAGATGGAAGTCAGAGTAAAGCTTGGTGCTAACAAAGATGGAAAAATAAGGGTTTTGGATTTATACACACTTTCCAACAGTGGTGCCTATGGAGAGCATGGTCCAACAACCGTTGGTCTCTCCGGACATAAGTCCATCCCTATGTATACAGGTAGTCTTGAGGCGCATCGTTTTAACTATGATGTAGTCTATACAAATACAATGGCTGCAGGTGCTTATCGTGGCTATGGTGCTACTCAGGGTATTTTTGCTCTTGAGACAACAGTGAACGAACTTGCTGAAACTCTTGGAATGGATCCAACAGTAATTCGTGAAAAGAATATGCTTAAAGAAGGTATGCTCATGCCTGCATATTATAATGAAATTGCAAGCGCCTGTGCACTTGATAAATGTCTTGCTCACTGTAAGGAAATGTTCGATTGGGATAGCAAATATCCCGTTCGTGATATGGGTAACGGCAAAGTAAGATGTGCCGGCATCGGAATGGCTATGCAGGGCTCATGTATATCAAATCTTGATGTTGGTTCTGCGACTGTTAAGTTAAATGATGATGGAACCTATACATTAATGATCGGTGCCGCTGATATGGGAACAGGTTGTGATACTATTCTTGCACAGATGGTTGCAGAATGTATGGACTGCTCAGTGGATGATGTAACTGTCTTCGGAGCAGATACAGACGCTTCACCATATGATTCCGGTTCATATGCATCTTCTACTACTTATATTACGGGTAAAGCCGTTGAAAAAGCATGCATAGACTTGAAAAAGCGTATGTGTTCCATCGCTGCCGGACTTATGGAATGCAATGAAGATGAAGTTATCTTTGAGGATGGCATACTTAGAAGAATTAATACTGATCAGTCAGTTACTATATCCGAAGTCGGTGTGAAATCACAGCTTAATAACGATATAGTTCCACAAGCATCAGCTTCGCACTGCTCTCCTGTCTCACCTCCTCCATATATGGTAGGTATGGTAGAGATTGAACTTGATAAGCTGACCGGCGAAGTTACTATTCTTGATTTTATGTCAGTAGTAGATTGTGGTATTCCTATCAATCCTGCGCTTGCACGTATTCAGGCTGAAGGTGGTATTGTTCAGGGTATTGGTCACACCTTATTCGAAAATATAACCTATGATTCAAAGGGACGTCCAATTGAATCATCATTAATGCAGTATCGTCTTCCCACAAGACTTGATATGGGTAATCTTAAAGTTGAATTTGAACACAGCTTTGAGCCGACAGGACCTTTTGGAGCAAAATCTATTGGTGAAATTGTTATTAACACACCGGCTCCTGCCCTTGCACATGCAATCTATCGTGCTACAGGCGTATGGCATCGCGAGCTTCCTATTACACCTGAAAAGATTGCACTGGGTAAATAAAACAATTAATTGCTTAGCAATTTTATTGTCATATTTTTTTATTAAGAAAGGATAACCGTAATGAAAAACAAACTTACGCTTTCGGAAGAAGCATTTAAGCTCGATGGAAAAATGCCTCTTTCACAGGCAATTCCTCTCGGACTTCAGCATGTACTTGCTATGTTCGTAGGTAACCTCACTCCACTTCTTATTATCACGGGCGCGTGCGGTCTGGCAGGTGGTGAATTCGCTGATCTTCAGCTCAGTCTTTTACAGAATGCAATGCTTATTGCAGGTGTTGTAACACTTGTACAGTTATTCTCTATTGGACCGGTTGGTGGAAAGGTTCCTATTATTATGGGAACATCATCAGGATTTATTGGAGTATTTAACTCAGTTGCAGCAACTATGGGCGGTGGCGTTCTGGCATATGGTGCAATTATGGGTGCATCAATTATCGGTGGTATATTTGAAGGAGTTCTTGGTTTCTTCTTAAAGCCACTCAGAAAATTCTTCCCATCAGTTGTAACCGGTACAGTTGTATTATCAATCGGACTTAGCTTAATCTCAGTTGGTATCAACTCCTTTGGTGGTGGAAATAATGCTAAGGATTTCGGTTCTCTTGAAAATATACTATTAGCGCTCTTCGTACTTGTTATGATTCTTATTTTCAAACATTACTTCAAGGGCTTTGCAAGTTCATCTTCAATACTTCTCGGTATTATCTGTGGTTATGTTGCAGCTTTCATTATGGGCTTTGTACTTAACAAGACTGGTATTGATGCTGAGGGTGCGGAATTTACAAAAAGCTGGGTAATTAACTGGAGTAAGATTGGAGACGCTTCATGGTTTGCTTTACCCAAGATTTTCCCTGTTAAGCCGGTATTTGATCTTAGAGCAATAATTCCTGTACTCATTATGTTCATTGTTACAGCAGTTGAGACAGTTGGTGACATCTCAGGTGTTATGGAAGGTGGACTTAATCGTGAAGCTACTGATAAGGAGCTTTCCGGTGGCGTAATGTGTGATGGTCTTGGTTCAAGCTTAGCTGCTGTCTTCGGTGTACTTCCAAATACATCATTCAGCCAGAATGTTGGACTTGTTGCAATGACTAAGGTTGTTAACCGTTTTGCACTTGCTACCGGTGCTATATTCCTCGTTTTATGTGGTCTTTGCCCTAAGCTTGGAGCTTTAGTATCTATTATGCCTCAGCCTGTGCTTGGTGGAGCAGCAGTTATTATGTTCTCATCAATCGTTGTAAGTGGTATCCAATTAATCACAAAGACACCAATAACAGGACGTAATCTTACAATCGTTTCCGTTGCACTTGGTGTTGGTTATGGTATAGGTGCTAACACAGCAATCCTTTCCCATGCTCCACAGCTTATTCAGCTTGTGTTTGGTGGTTCGGGTATCGTCCCTGCAGCTATGGTTGCAATCCTACTTAACATCGTGCTTCCTAAGGAGAAGGAAGAGGTGTAATAAAGATAAAGTAAGCCCACAGCTTTAAGCTGTGGGCTTTTATTAATTGCAGGAACGTTCCTACCTTGCCATTAATTTAGAAAATAACTATTATCTTTCAAATCTAATATTTTATCTATAGTTCCATTATCGTTTGCTTTTAACCAATTTATTTCTTCTTCCATTTCTCGAAAATAATCATTTGATATCATTACAGAACTACCATCAGAATTTTCGTAAGCGCTTAATAACATAGTGCCTACCAAATTAAAAGAGGATGGTTTATAATACCATCCCCAACGTTAACTGTTGCTATTTACATTGCTCTTGTACATCTGGATCCCACGGCATCAAAGCATCCAGTTCTTCTGGATATCGTTGCCACTCGCTCCCTGGCATGTACTGAAGCAAATGTTGAAGATATGCATATACATTGAGACCATTTGCTTTTGCGGTCTCAACTAAGCTATATATTGCAGCTGATGCTTTTGCTCCTTTAGGAGTATCAGCAAAGAGCCAATTCTTTCGTCCAACGGTAAATGGACGAATGGCGTTTTCTGCTGCATTGTTTGAAAGGGAACATCTTCCATCAAGAAGATAGTTCTCCATATATGGTCTTTGATTCTGAGCATAGGTAACTGCTTTTCCAAGAGCAGAACC
>JAGHUN010000127.1 GCA_018064805.1 Candidatus Colinaster scatohippi | reverse complement strand
GTTGCGGCTGGCGAACCATTCGAAGAGTCTTTAGACTCAGTGCCGGTAACGCGCCCTTATAGGGCATGAGCAAACCACCGGCTAAGCCGGTGGTTTTGATTTTGTCAAATATATATAAGAAGCTGTTGATTATGGTTATCCTGGACATAATGTTAATATCATACGAATAATAAGACTGCCTTATACATTATGCCATCTTGCAATATGTGTGATGTTTGTGTAAAATATTGCAGTGTGTGACATTTAAAATGTAAGTTTTAATTATGTACTTATATAGGGTATGTAAAGATTGGAGCAAATAGAATGATTAGTGCAAATAATGTAACACTTCGAATCGGCAAGAAAGCGCTTTTTGAGGATGTTAATATCAAATTTACAGAAGGTAACTGCTATGGACTTATCGGTGCTAACGGTGCAGGTAAATCAACTTTTTTAAAGATTCTGTCAGGTAAGCTTGAGACAACTAAGGGTGATGTTGTAATGACACCCGGACAGCGTTTGTCAGTTCTTGAGCAGGACCACTTTAAGTATGATGCATTTACAGTAATGGACACAGTCATTATGGGTAACCAGAGACTGTATGACATAATGAAAGAAAAAGATGCAATATATGCAAAGGAAGACTTCTCAGATGAAGATGGTGTAAGAGCAGCAGAGCTTGAAGCTGAATTTGCTGAGATGGATGGATGGGAAGCAGAATCTAATGCCGCAATGCTCCTTAATGGACTTGGTATTGAGACTGATCTTCATTATATGACAATGGCAGATCTTGATGGTAGTCAGAAGGTTAAGGTTCTTTTAGCAAGAGCACTTTTCGGTAATCCGGATATTCTTTTACTTGATGAGCCTACAAACCATTTGGATATGGATGCAATTGCCTGGCTTGAGGAATTCCTTATCAATTTTGACAATACTGTCATTGTTGTATCACATGACAGATACTTCCTTAATAAGGTATGTACACAGATTGCAGATATTGATTATGGTAAGATTCAGCTCTATGCCGGTAACTATGACTTCTGGTATGAGTCTTCACAGCTCCTTATCAAGCAGATGAAGGAAGCTAATAAGAAGAAGGAAGAGAAGATTAAGGAATTACAGGAATTTATCTCAAGATTCTCTGCTAATGCTTCAAAGTCTAAGCAGGCAACATCACGTAAGCGAGCACTCGAGAAAATCGAGCTTGATACAATTAAGCCATCAAGCCGTAAGTATCCATATATTGATTTCAGACCGGATCGTGAAATTGGTAATGAGGTTCTTTTTGTTGAAGGTATTTCTAAGACAATTGATGGCAAAAAGATTCTTGATAATATTACATTTACAGTAGGGCATGATGACAAGATTGCATTTGTAGGTGGCAATGAGCTTGCAAAGACTACTTTATTTAAGATTCTTATGGGTGAAATGGAACCTGATGAAGGTACATATAAGTGGGGTGTAACAACATCTCAGGCTTATTTCCCTAAGGATTTTACTGCGGAATTCGATAATGATTATACAATTACTGACTGGCTTACAGGATATTCTCCGGTTAAAGATGTTACATATGTAAGAGGTTTCCTTGGACGTATGCTTTTTGCCGGTGAAGACGGAGTTAAGAAGGTTAAAGTATTATCCGGTGGTGAGAAGGTTAGATGCCTTCTCTCTAAGATGATGATTTCAGGAGCCAACTGTCTTGTTTTTGATGAGCCAACTAACCACCTTGATATGGAAGCTATTACTGCACTTAACGAAGGTATGATTAAGTTTAAGGGCGTTGAACTGTTTGCCTGCCGTGACCACCAGATTGTTCAGACAACAGCTAACCGTATTATCGAGATTATGCCGGATGGTTCTATGATTGATAAGATTACAACATACGACGAGTACCTTGAAAGTGATGAGATGGCTCGTAAGCGTACAGTATATACAAGTGACAAGACAGACGATGAGGATTGATTGTCGGTTGTAAATGCTGAATATTAAATTTTAGTTATTGATAAAGGGAACTAATATAGTAAAAATATAAGTGCTCCACCAATTATAAAAGATTGGTGGGGCGTTTTTTGTTATGGCGACGAGAAAGATGGAGTGCATGCTTGCATGCAATGACATCTGACGACCGCTAATCATAGATGTAAACTCGCGAAGCGTGTTACATCTATGTTATGGTGATGATTATCGCCGTAATGTATATAAATGGTGACTTATTTTAGCATTAACCAAAGCAATACTTGCCTCGACAGTAATAATATTAGGGACTAGTTGATGACTTTTTCCATAGTATACTGCTGGATCTGAAGGCCAAGCGATTTGTAAAAGGCTACAGCAGATGGGTTACATTCCCATGCATGTAATGTGACATTATAGTAACCATTGGCCTTAGCATATTCTAATACGTTGTTATAGAGGCTTTTGCCGATTCCCTGGCCACGATTTGTTTCATTAACACACAAGTCATCAATATATAGAGTCTTATAAGCATATGAACTTGGCCGTTCGGGATTTTTATTAGTCTGGCAGAAGCAGTGACCGAGCACAGTGTTATTTTCATCAACACATACCCACACAGGATTCTTGTCGTCACGGATAATTTCTGCTAGCTCTTCAGTGGTATATTTCTGTCCTTTTTCCTTAAATATATCGGGGCGTCCCATATGGTGTACCAAAAGCACCTGACCTAAAAGATTGTTAATCCCAGGAATATCCCGTGTTTCAGCGCGTCTAATAGTATTCATAATTT
>JAGHUN010000015.1 GCA_018064805.1 Candidatus Colinaster scatohippi | reverse complement strand
CTGGGATTGGAGCACAGCCATGATGAACGCCCTGTGCTACTGGACACATTTCTTCAACTTCTTTTGAATAAATCATGTAAAAACTCCTTTCAATTATAAATCTATAACCAGTGAGTATTTTCTCACATAGTGTCATAAAAATCTAGACGAAATTTTAAAATAATCTTTATTTTTTATCTGAAATATAATCACTTACATCCATACCAATGACAATTGCCTTATTGCGATTATCATATACGTCCATCCATGAATAAATATTTCTGTTCCATTCTCTTGTAGAATAATTATACATGTCCGAATGAGCCTTAGCATGTGAATCTTCAGGATTCATATTATCAAGCGGACAATCTTCACATTTGGAATCCCTGTTACATAAAGTCTTATAACAGTATTCTCCTATGCACGAACTGCTTGCTTTGGTAAGCGCTTTGGAATTGGCAAATTCAATGCAATTGCTCTCACTGTCAATAATATACACACATGCATCCAAATGCTCAAACATTTCAAGTTTAGCAAGATTCTCTCTTGAGAATTTCTTCTCATAAGAATTATAAAAGTAGCTGATTATTGAACTCATCTGATCACTTATTACAGATATTTCTTCTGGCGAAAAAGAAACAAGATCATCAGACATATTCTCGAAAATGCAAGCCGCCTGAAACTCATCACCGACATACAATGGATAATAAAATAGCTGAGTTACTCCCTCATCTTCAAGTGTATATCTCACCTCTTCATCAACATTTTCATCGTCAATATTAATCAGCGTTAACTCATTATATTTCTCTTCAAGTCTAAGATGCAAATCCGCAAGTAGTGCCTTTTTAGCTGCACTCTCTTTACCAAACTCATATCCTGCATCTGCATAGCGAAGCTTTCTCTTCTGATGCTCTGTAAATTCTTCCTTGCCATACATATATGCTCTTGAGAAGCCCATATATAGACAAGTCAGCTCCATTATCGAATTCATTGCCGACAATGAATCATTATCTTCTCTAAACATCTGAATACAAATATCCTGATATTTATTGCCTATATCAAAATTAAAATATTCTTCGCTTTTGTAATTATTTTCAAACTTATCACGATTATATATATATTCATGATATAAAGCCTTGGTTCTGGCACTGTCATATAATCTATATCGATTCTTACCATTAGCCTTAGCTCGAAGCATTGCCTGATAAGCTTTATTCTTTAATTCACTATAGTCAGTACCATGGAATGGGTAAATTGCCAGTCCCACACTTGCTGTCAGGAAAAAAGAATCCATAACCTTTATACCCGACACTGAATCAAGCAGTTTAGTTGCCAGCAACTCAATATTCCTTATTTCACGAATATTTTTTGTTAAAACAATAAACTCATCGCCTCTTAGTTTAACAACAATATCCGTACCACGGAACATCTTGGACATCTGATCACTTACAATCTTAAGAATTCTGTCCCCATATGCCCTACCATACATCTCATTAACAATAATAAAGTTATCAATATTAAAAACGATAATACCATGAAGCACGTCCTGATTTTCGTTTTCAATCTCTCTCTTTATGCTGTTCTCATCCTCATTGTCCAGGAAATCAAAATATTTCATCTATACCCCTCCACTAAATAGCCCCTAGCTACTCAGTTCTTCCTGTAATTTCAGTCTTGCATTTATATATATGATCAGCCGGAATAACACCCCTTACACAGCTGGTTGGATATATACTGCTTCTCTTGCCGATTACTGTGCCCGGATTCAGCACCGAATTACATCCTACCTCAACATAATCACCAAGCATAGCTCCAAACTTTTTAAGCCCCGTCTCAATCTGTTCATCCTTATCCTTGACAACTACCAGTGTTTTATCGCTCTTAACATTGGAGGTAATCGAGCCAGCCCCCATATGAGAGCGATATCCAAGTATACTGTCACCAACATAATTATAATGAGGAACCTGAACCTTGTTAAAAAGAATTACATTCTTAAGTTCCGTGCTGTTACCTACAACACATCCCTTACCAACAATTGCATTTCCCCTGATAAATGCACAATGCCTTACTTCCGCATCCTCATCAATAATACATGGACCATTTATATAAGCAGAATCAAATACCTTTGCGCTCTTAGCAATCCATATATTTTCTCCACGTAATTCATAAATATCTTCAGGAAGAGTATTGCCTAGCTTAATTATGAAATCTTTTATCTTAGGAAGTACTTCCCATGGATAAGTACACCCCTCAAAAATGTCACAGGCAATTGTCTCATCCAAAGTATATAAATCTTCAATCTTCAAAATAGCCATAATTTCATCCTCACGCAAAATATCAATTCATTATATCATATCGAATCTGCCATTTCACTAATACATCCATAATATTTTCAATTATTCCACTAAATTATGATAAAAAATACAATCAATCAATAATACTTCTGTATTTCCGAAAAAGCCCTTGGTAACTGGAGCTCATATGTATTCTGCGCTTTAACATAATTTGTTCTCCGCGAAACAAAATCATTAAGCTTAACCAGATATTCATCCGAGCTTATATCGCCACCGGCAACACCGGTCAATCCCTTTTCCCAGCTGGCAGTAAGTTCAGGATTAAGAAGCGGTTTAATGGATCTGCTTACAACCTCATATATAATCTCCCCCAAAAGCGTAGGCGTAATTACCTGCGTTTTTGAATTTGTTTTAAGATACTTATTATTATTAAGTTTTTTAAGAATCTCTCCCCTTGTGGCTGATGTTCCTATCCCACTTCCCTTTATCTGAGCACGAAGTTCTTCATCCTCGATAAGATTTCCGGCGTTTTCCATCGCCAGAATTAATGAACCACCTGTATAACGCTTCGGAGGCGAGGTTTTGCCTTCCTTGATATCCATATGTTCCTTTTTAACACTCTTTCCTTTTTTTAGAGTATTTAAAAAGGCTTCCAAAGCATCATCTACGCTTTGTTCCAGTTCATCCTCAGACACTTTATCATTTTTCTGTTCACCGGTCTTAGAAGCATCATCTTCTTTTTTCTTAGCAAAAGAATACTTCATAATTTGCATATATCCCTCTTCTAACAGAGTTGTATAATTTGAGAAAAAGGATTCTCTGCCCATCTTTGTTTCTATTGTAATCTTCTGACTAACAGCCGGAGGATAAAAAATGCTCACAAAACGTCTTACAATAACCTCATATACGTTTTTAGCAACCGGCGAAAGACTACTGAAGGCGCTAAAACCTTCACCCGTAGGAATAATCGCATAGTGATCTGTTATCTGCGAATCATTCACATATCTGGATTTACCAAGGCCTGCAAACATCTTATTCTCAAGTATGTGATCAACCGGTCCCTTCAAATATCCTGCCTTACTTAATCCACTAAGATTCTTGGTGATTTCCTTAGCAACGGCAGTAGATAGCACACGTGCATCTGTACGTGGATATGTAGTCATCTTCTTTTCATACAGCTCCTGCGCAATCTGCAATGTCACATCGGGACTAATTTTAAAAAGTTTAGAGCATTCATTCTGAAGTTCGGCAAGATTATAAAGTAAAGGCGCATTTTTATTAGATTTCTTTTTTTCTACCTTAACTACCTCAGCCAAATCGGTATCCTTAAAAGAATCAATAAAAGCATTTGCATCTTCCAGCGTTTTAAAGCCATTTTCCTTATACAGGTTTAATGCTCCTTTATATTCACTGTCATCAGTAACTTTCCACTCGCCGATATATTCCGTTCCGTCAGCAGAAAACGTAGTCTGGATTTTATAAAATGGCATTTCTGTAAACTGCCTGATTTCTCTTTCACGATTCACTACCATTCCCTGGACACAAGTCATTACACGACCTACCGATATAACGCACTTATCAGTATTAAGGAATCCCTTCACCGTATCACCGTATTTAAGGGTAAGTACTCTCGAAAAGTTAATTCCCATAAGATAATCCTCTTTAGCTCTAAGATAGGCTGCATCAGAGAGATTATCATACTCCGACATATCCTTTGCCTCTGCAATTCCACGTCTTATCTCATCTTCAGTCTGGGAATCTATCCATACTCTTTTCCATACTGCATTTTCATTACATCCGGCTTCCTGTTTAACCAGCCTCTGAATATATTCTCCTTCACGTCCGGAATCGCCTGCATTATATATCACGTCGACATCTTTTCTGTTAAAAAGCGACTTTATTACTGCAAACTGATCCTTAACATTCTCTATAACCTGGTATTTATACTCATTAGGAATAAAAGGAATCGTGTTAAGATTCCACCTTTTGAGCGCCGGATCATATTCCTCCGGATAACACATTGTAACCAGATGACCAACACACCAGGTAATTATATACTCATCGGACTCCATATAGCCCTTTGCATTTCTCATGTCCCCCCCAAGTGCAGCAGCAAAAGCTCTAGCCACGCTTGGTTTCTCGGTTATAATTAATTTCTTTCCCATTATAATCCTTTTTATTAAAAACAATTTCGGTACAGGAAAAAGTTGCCTGATATGAATTAGAATTATGGCAACCTGCGTGCAAAAAAGAACACCCCACACCTTTGACTGCGAAAGTCAAAGGTTTAGGGGGTAATTATTACATAGATAGCACTGCCCGGTACCATACACTTTTCCATAAAGCTGTACCAATTGACAGATATTTTATAGCTCATCAAGAGTTATCAATTTTATATTTTTCTTATTGGTCGCAGCAAAACGTAGACCATCATCAAAATCTCCTGCCGAGAAAAGATAAATATAATCCGGCACAATCTTTGCCTGCTTGCAGCAGTACATAAGCCACTCATAATCATCAAATCTCATCATTGGCTTTTCCCAGTTGCAAAGTGCAATAAGTATGTGTCCATTACCATCTCTGCATACAAAATCAATAGTACCGGCCTTACCTATCCACGCTCCCATACGGTCATATTTAATCGGAAGGTTGCTATACTGATTCTCTTTATCCAGATAATCTTTACATATAGCCGGGAAATACTTTGATGTATACTTCTTAAGATTCTGTTTAATATGTGTATTATAGAACTCAAGTGGCTCCATATATTCAAGTTCATCGATATACGGGAACAGGAATTTATATGAAAAATCAACATAATTACAACAGATGTCATAAACACCCTTCTGAGTATTGCTTCTTCCTTCCGTATCTACTGAGAATTCTTTGCATACGAAACCAAGTTCCATAAGATTCTTAATATAAACACTAATCTTTGCTCTCGAGAAAAGAGTATGATTATACAAATCATTAAGCTTATTTTTACCATTAGCAAGCGCCCACAGAATAGTGCTGTAAACACTTGTTTCTCTCAGCTCTGATCCAACAAAATCCTCTCCATAAGTCAAAAGTGGCGCACCCGGTGTAAGTATATTATGAATGATATTATCTTTCAGGCTCTTATTCTGATCAAAGTAATTCCAAAGCCTTGGAATACCACCAAGAATCGCATAACCGGTAACACAGTCTTCGTAATTAAACTTCGAAAAATATGTTCTGAAATCAGCAAAACCAAGCTCTTTAACCTTAAAAAATCCGGTAATACCTCTTGCTCTCTGACCAATCTTACCAACCATACTATTCTCAACCCATTCAATAGATGAGCTAATCAGTATAACAAAGTAGTTTCCACCTTTTTCACTAAGGAAATCAAATAAATAATTAGTAAATTCACTCGAATACTTAAGCAGGTACTGAAACTCGTCGAATATAAGAATCTTCTTACCTTCTACATTCTCAAAATGTTTATCAATGGCATCAAAAAGATCTGAAAACTCAGGATATTCCGGCAAATCAAGTGGCAGTCTGCTTACATTGCTCCACTGATACAGTTGTTCCCTTTCAAACACCTGCTTGCAATCAAAGAACAGGCCGTCCGCATTATCAGACATAAATTCTCTGACAAGAGTAGTTTTACCAACTCCTTTTAAGCCGTACATAACCATAACCTGGTTACCCTGACGTCTTTTGTATTCATTTAAAACATTAATCTCTGAATCTCTTCCGATTAACATTATTAACTCTCCTTATACAGAGTATCAATATCCTCTACCTGCATTGGTCTGCCAAAATAGAATCCCTGAATATTTTCGCAACCAATGTTCTTAAGTAGACTATACTGAACTTCTTTTTCCACACCCTCAGCTATAGTATCAAAGCCCATTTTTTTACTTAACTCGATAATTGTCTCCGCAATTGTTCTGGTCGGTCCATCAGTAACAACCGCATCAATAAAGGATTTATCAATTTTAAGCGTATCAATCGGCAACTGTCTCAAATAAGATAATGATGAAAAACCGGTTCCGAAATCATCCATTGAAAAACGAATTCCAAGTTCTCTTAATACATTCATCTTATTAATTACATCCTGCATATCTTCAATAAGCGCAGATTCGGTTATTTCTAGTTCAATTTTTCCTGCCGGAACCTCATGTTCCTTAAGCTTTGCTACAAGATAACTTACGAAATTAGCACTTTTGAACTGCAACGCCGATACATTTATTGACAAAATCAAATCTCTGTCGCCATACTTGGTAATCAGCCCCGAATAATCAGAGAGACTCTTATCAATTACATACTCGCCAAGCTGAAGTATTGCCCCATTTTTCTCAGCTATAGGAATAAACTTACCCGGACTGATAATAGTTCCGTCTTCATCTCTCCATCTTACTAAAGCCTCAATACCTCTTAGCTTTTTGGTATTGGTATCATACTGCGGCTGATAACACATAAAGAACTGTTCATCCTTCATCGCCTTGTCCATCTTCTGCTCAATAACTACATTATCCTTAAATTCCTGGATTGTAGCCTGATCAAAATATTTGACAAGCCCCTTACCCATGTGTTTAGCCTTAAACATCATAATTTCAGCAATATTAATCAATTCCATAGGCTCAACTGCGGCCTCCGGAAATTCCGAAACACCAATACTTGCTGTAATAGTAATCTCAAGGCCATTAGAAAGAACAAACGGTCTTCTTAACCTGTCTCTGATTACCTTAATCACCTCATCAGCGCAATCATTTCCACAAGGATTATAAATTGCTATACAGAAAATATCTCCGTTAAAATGAGCTGCCTTAACATTATCAGATGTGATATCTCTGAGTATCTCACCAAAGCGCTGAACAATCTCATCACCTGCAAGAATTCCCATTCCATCATTGATACGTCTAAAGTCATCAATATCAATAAAAAGAAGCTCAACCTCGCAATTTTCGTTAGACGCTTTATCAAGCAATTTGCCTAAAACACGTAGAAAATAATTACGATTATAAAGACCGGTCATATTGTCATAATATGCCATATATGATAATTCATCATTAATAATCTTATATTTAGTTATATCTTTAAAACAGATTAATTTGTCGACAGGATTACCACTTGCATCATATACCGCATCAGCTGTTGCACTAAGCCACACATCACGATTTAAAAACTTAAATTCAACACTTTCATGCTGCTTATTTTTTCTGTCAAGCAAGAGGCATTCCTGCAGTTCAGCGTAATAACAATCCTGAACCAGTTCAGTAATTTGATCAAGCGAACGATATTCCTCCCTAGGAAACCCCAAAAGATTTTCCCAGTCACCAAAGCATTCAGTCCGCCCCTCTTCAAAATTATGATAAGCATAGGCATTACCCGACTTTTCTATCAAAAGCCGGTAAATGCCTTCATCTCTTATAAGTCTTGAATTCATGGATGAAAGTAAATCCATATTGTAATCAGAACTTTTTAACATTATATATAACCGTACCCCAATTTTTAGAAGTATAAATTACTTCTTTGTAATATAACCCTGAGCTTTCAAAAGCTCTGCACATAATACAGCCCCACCTGCTGCACCACGTACTGTATTGTGAGAAAGTCCCACAAACTTCCAGTCATATACATGATCTTCACGAATACGACCAACATTGATTCCCATACCATTCTCAAAGTTTACATCCAACTTAACCTGTGGTCTGTTATTTTCTTCATGGTATGTAATAAACTGCTTTGGAGCTGAAGGAAGATTAAGTTCCTGTGGAACTCCCTTGAACTCAAGAAGCTTCTCAATAAGCTGTTCCTTAGTTGGCTTTTTCTTAAACTTTACAAATACTGCAGCAGTATGTCCGTTAAGTACAGGAACACGAATACACTGGCATGTAATAACAGGGCTTGTTGCAGGCTTAATTACGCCATCCTCAATTGTTCCCCAGATTCTAAGCGGCTCCTTCTCCGACTTTTCTTCTTCACCACCGATATATGGGATAACATTCTCAATCATTTCAGGCCAATCCTTAAATGTCTTACCTGCTCCTGAAATAGCCTGATATGTTGTAGCAACTACTTCATATGGTTCAAATTCTTTCCATGCTGTAAGAACCGGTGCATATGACTGAATTGAACAATTAGGTTTAACAGCTATAAATCCTCTTGTAGTTCCAAGTCTCTTCTTCTGGAAATCAATAACCTTCATATGATCAGGATTAATTTCAGGTACAACCATAGGAACATCAGGTGTCCATCTGTGAGCACTGTTGTTAGATACAACAGGTGTCTCTGTCTTAGCATATTCTTCCTCAATTGCCTTAATCTCTTCCTTAGTCATGTCAACAGCTGAGAAAACAAAGTCAACTTCTGCTGCAACCTTAGCAACCTCATTAACATTCATTACAACTATTTTCTTAACTGCTTCAGGCATTGGAGTATCCATCTTCCAACGATCTCCTACTGCCTCTTCGTATGTCTTACCGGCACTTCTTGGGCTGGCAGCTATTGTTGTAACCTCAAACCATGGATGATTTTCAAGTAATGAGATAAATCTCTGTCCAACCATACCTGTACCACCAAGGATACCTACTCTCAATTTGTCACTCATTTTTTCATTCCTCCTCGCATAAATATGCTTTATATACTTTAAGGGATTCCGCCATTCTAACCGGGCTTGGAGCTCCCTTGGTAAGTCTCTTTTCAACACAGGTCTTAAGGCTTATAGCATCGTAAATATCATCATCAAACATATCACAGATCGCTTTGAGTTCTTCAATCGAACAATCTTCAATAGCCTTTGCATTATCAATACAATAAAGAACCAATGCACCAATTACACCGTGAGCATCTCTAAATGGCATACCTTTCTTTACAAGATAATCAGCAGCATCTGTTGCATTTGTAAAGCCATTCATAGCACTCTTTGCCATCACATCATTATTGAACTTCATAGTTGCAATCATACCTGTAAACAGATGTATACAATCCTTCACAGTATCAATTGCATCAAAGGTCATTTCCTTATCTTCCTGCATATCCTTATTATATGCAAGCGGAATACCTTTCATTGTTGTAAGTAGGCTAATAAGCGCACCATATACACGTCCCGTTTTACCTCTTACAAGTTCTGCTATATCAGGATTCTTTTTCTGTGGCATAATACTACTTCCGGTAGAATATGCGTCGTCAAGTTCAATAAAACGGTATTCATTAGAATTCCATATAATGATTTCCTCAGAAAAACGACTTAAATGCATCATAACAGTAGATAATGCTGCAAGGAATTCAATGCAGTAATCTCTGTCCGATACAGAATCCATACTATTCATAGTGGCACCATAAAAACCTAAAAGTTCTGCCACATATTCTCTATCCAAATCATAAGTTGTACCTGCCAAAGCGCCACCGCCAAGCGGACTGTAATTCATCCTTTCATATATATCTGAAAGTCTTAATCTGTCTCTCTTAAACATCTCAAAATACGCGCCAAAATGGTGAGCTACAGTAATAGGTTGCGCCTTTTGAAGATGTGTAAAGCCCGGCATATATGTCTCTAGGTTATTCTCCATAATGGAATATATGGTTAATAACAATTCTTTAAGAAGCTTATCAACCGCTTTAACTTCATCTCTGACGAACAAGCGCATATCTAAAGCCACCTGGTCATTGCGGCTTCTTCCTGTATGCATTTTCTTGCCGGCATCACCAATCTTCTGAATAAGATTAGCCTCCACAAAGCTGTGAACATCCTCATGCTCATTAGAAAAAGCGATTGACCCATTGTCTACTTCGGTCAAAATCTCATTTAAACCATTTATAATATCGTCTTTCTCAGAGTCAGAAATAATGCCTTGCTTAGCAAGCATCTTAACATGCGCAATGCTTCCCTCTATATCCTTCTCAAAAAGTCTATAATCAAACGAAAGAGATTCATTAAATGCAAATACTTCATCATCAGTCTTTTTAGTGAATCTTCCGCCCCATAAATCGGCCATAGCGTCCTCTTTTCTATAAGGGTATTAACCCATTATAAATTTAATCTAAATTTGATAATAACACAGCAACTCACAATTAACAAGTAAATATCTGCTAATTATATAGATATAATCTACAGCCACATATTATACATTTTGTCATATCAGTATCATTAATCTGATGACATGCAGGACATTTTATAAAATTGCCTTCTATACTTTCTCTGCTTACATATGCCATTCCATCAATACGAATTACCTTACGTTCCTTTTTTACTTCTTCAACATTATCTTTGTTTTCTTCGCTATTATCATCAGCATTTTCTGATACTACTGCTTCTGAATTTTCCGACTGAGTTGCTTCGCTATCAGCATTCTCTTTATCCTGACCAAGAATAGCATCAGCCTCTTTCCTATAGGCTTCTTCATCAAATTCATCCAGTTTTTCCATATTGGGAATAATCACTCTTACTGTTGATTCAGGAGCACGCTCATCAGCAATCATGAACTGATTATTTTCATTCTCATCGGAATTTACATTATCGGAAGCATTACTTTCACTATCGCCATTTCCGTTTTCTTCGTTATCTTCAGTCTCTGCGCTCTTTTCATTTCTCTTAGGCTTCTTATTTTTTTTGTTACCTATTATGGCAAATATTAGAGCTAAAATCGCAAATGCTCCCGGAAGAAGACCGGTAACCGAAAACATTGGTCCCATATTAACGCTGGCATAATATGTTCCGGTAAGCGAAGCTGCAAGCAGAATATAAGCACCAAACCATACAACAAACCATGCTGCCGCAAGTACTATGGCAAAAATATTATAAAATCTGCCTCCCTTTATAGTCATAACAATAGACAAAATCATATATGCCATTGTAAATATAAAACACACTCTTAATATGATAATTACGAGTCTTATAGTTGAAAGTGTGCCAAACACATCACCTACTCCAAGATCCAGGCCACTCTTGTACATACGATAGAAATCCAAAAGGAATGTTGTTTTAAATGCAGCCTCAAATGGAGATACTGCTCCATCATTCAATATAGACATAGTCTGTCGCATATGTACAACCATGGAAGCACTGGTAACCGGACAATTAACGGCTTTCAAGTCTTCATCAAGTAAACCGATATCACCATTATCAACAGTAAGCATAAATTCTTTTGCAGACTGCTTCAAAACATCCTTTGTAAAATCATTTTTTGCCTGAATCCATCCTGTAAAGAAACACCCCATGTAACATATCATAAATATAATTGCTATTGTTTTAAAAATAGTGCTCTTTTTTGATTTCATATAACCACTCCCGACTTATAAAAATCCAAAATGGGTGACACACGCGCTGCGAGTTTCACCCATTTAACAATTCAACTAGTTATTATATTTCTCCATCGATGCCTTAATAAGCGCATCATCGTCAAAATAATTAATCTTCATTGCGGCCTTAACTTCATCAAGCGTATTAGCTGCAACCTCTCTTGCGGCTTCACTACCCTTTTTAAGTACTTCATATACATAAGGGATATCCTTTTCAAGCTCTGCTCTTCTTTGTCTTATAGGTTCAAGTTCTGACTGAAGAACATTATTAAGCAGGCGCTTAACCTTAACATCTCCAAGACCACCACGTGTATAATGATCTTTAAGCTCCTGAAGATTCTTATATTCAGGTAAAAATTCTGCAAAATGCTCATCAATAGCAAAAGCATCAAGATATGTGAATACCACATTTCCTTCAAGATGTCCCGGATCTTCAACTCTTAAATGCTGAGGATCAGTAAACATCTTACGCATAATCTTCTGCTCAATCTCCTTAGGATCCTCTGCAAGATATATACAGTTACCAAGAGATTTACTCATCTTTGCACCACCATCAATACCCGGCAATCTCAAACATGCCTTATTATCAGGTAAAAGAATATGAGGTGTAACTAATGTCTCACCATATGTATAATTGAATCTCTGAACTATTTCCTGTGTCTGCTCAACCATTGGCATCTGATCTTCACCCGCAGGAACAGTTGTTGCCTTAAAAGCTGTAATATCAGCAGCCTGGCTAATCGGATATGTATAGAATCCAACCGGAACACTTCCGCCAAATTCTCTCATCTGAAGTTCTGCCTTGATTGTAGGATTACGCTCAAGTCTTGCTGTAGTAACAAGGTTAGCATAATAGAATGTAAGCTCAGTGAGTTCAGGAATCATACTCTGAATCAGGAAAGTAACCTTATTTGGATCAAGTCCTGCTGACATATAATCAAGAGCTACCTCAATGATATTCTCTCTAATTTTATCAGGATTATCTGCATTATCAGTAAGTGCCTGAGCATCAGCAATCATAATATAAATCTTATCAAACTCACCACTGTTTTGAAGTTCAACTCTTCGTCTTAACGAACCAACATAATGTCCAATATGAAGTCTTCCTGTTGGTCTGTCACCTGTTAAAATAATCTTTCCCATATTTTTCTCCTACAAAAAACAATAAGCCGATAGAGGGACTCGAACCCTTGACCCCTTCATTACGAGTGAAGTGCTCTACCAACTGAGCTATATCGGCTTAGTGCGTGTAACACGCACAAAATATTATATTCCAAATAAAATCTTTTTACAAGCAATATTAGTTCTTTGAACTTCTTTCGTTAAGCAACCTAGCCTTCTCCTTAGCCGCATCTACCAGTTGCTTTCTTATACGTTCAAGCTTCTCATCAGCAAGTTTAAGTAGTTCGTCCTCAGAATATGGTATGTAAGTGTAAAAAGATACAGACCTTGGCGCTAATTTTAATTTAAGGCAATTAGATCTGCCATCATATGCTTCCTCTTCAGTGCATTTAAACCTGTTATTTACACTACCTCTTCCGCCAAACTTCTTATCATCAGATGTGAAAATCATCTTATATTTACCTTCATAAGGAACTCCGAACTTGTATTCCTTATACTCTTTGTCTGAAAAATTACATACAACAAAAATGGTATGATTAATATATTCATCCTTGCGAAGGAAGCTGATTATACCATCGCCATTATTTATTGCATTAATCCATTCGAAGCCATCGCCACTTCTGTCTTTTTTATTAAGCGCAGGCAACTTCTTATAGAGGGCATTAAGTTCTGCAATCACTTTCTCATCATCCTGCCCTTTATAAATAAGTTTTTTACCCGGATGTGCCATTAAATATGCAAGCGTTGCTCTTTTTAATGCTTCTTTTTCATCATCAGCTATCTCAATACCATCAAAATATGTGCTTCCATTTTCGACCCTCAGATAATCATAGTTATTAGCAGCCGTAACATCATCCTTAGACATTGTAACAATATAATTCTCACAATATGCATATGACATATTATCAGTGAGCTTGCTTAAATCCTTATTACCACTTCTAACAAATGCAAGATAATCCTCCGCAAGACCGTTATTCCACAAATAGTCAAATCCAAGTCCGCCCTCTGAAATAGAATCTGTTACCTTAGGAAAAGCACCCTCTTCCCTTGTTATTGAAAAAGCATATGGATAGTCTCTGTTAAGCATGGTATTAAAATCTTTAATAAAGCTAATAGCTTCAAGATTCTCATGGCCACCATACATATTAGCCGTCCATTCTCCGTCATATTTACCATAATCAAGATAAAGGATTGAAGACAAGCCTTCAACGAACATTCCATCAAAATGGTAATTCTTCATCCAGTAAGCTGCATTAGACATTAGATAACTTTTAACTTCAGGTCGGCCAAAATTGTAATAATATCCACTAAAAGCTGTATTATATCTTTTACGTTCATCCAAATGACCATAAAGATATGTTCCATCAAAGCATCCCATTCCCTCATCATCTACAGCAAAATAACTCGGATTCCAAACATAAATTACACCAATATTCTCATTATGGAATGCCTGCACCATTTTCTTAATCTCTTCTGATGCTATTCCCGACGGGAGCATATACATAAAATCTCCGCCCATCATAAGCTGAACGTAGTTATATCCACATATCTTGGTTCTCTCAACTAATGAGCTTATTCCTTTTGCTGTAAGCTTACCTTTGCTGTCAAGAATTGCCGTGAGCTCTGTCTCATAAATATTAAATGGCATAGATGATTTATCATTTTTACTCTCAGTCGCAAGATATAATTCATCCTTCCAATCAAAGGCCTTATCATCACTTACAACAGCACAGCCTTTGGATGTCTTAAATGCATATGGATCCTGCTTGGTATATACCAGTCCGCCTCTTGCGCTAATCTCAAACTTATAGGCTTCACCTGCCTTAAGTCCCGGAACAAAAAGCGAAAAAATACCACTTTCATCATCCTTAATCATAGGATTAGTTTTGCCATTCCAGTTATTAAATGCACCTACAACCGAAACTCTGATAGCATTCGGTGCCCAGACGCGAAATACAACACCACTAATTCCTTCAACATCTACAAGATGCGCTCCCATAAATTCATAAGCATCTACAGATTCACCTGAAACAAATTTATCTATCTGTTTCCTGTCCAGCGTCACATCAAAATCATATGGGTCATATTTTTCTGACTTTTTCCCTTTTATATCTGTTACCGAATAATGATATTTTCCTTTTGCCTTACCTCTAAGAGCTGTTGCATAAAAGCCCTCTTCATCAGCAAGTTCCATGATATATTCCTTATTCTTGTCGCCTTTTTCGTCTTCAATGACAAGAATCACTTCTTTAGCATCCGGCAAATAGGTCTGGAATAATGTATTAGTCGACAGAAACTGGCGTCCGAGAATCTTATCCGGATGCGCTTCCTCTCCATATACAATTGCCTCTATCTCAGGCCAGTTCATCATCTTATATAATTTATCCTTCATTGTGCCCTCCACTTCATGTGTCTATTCTGATATATCATGTAAGAACAATCCACTTCTTAATTTTGGTTCAAACCATGTACTCTTAGGTGGCATTAGCCTTCCGGCATCTGCAACAGCAAAAAGCTCCATAATATCTGTCGGATACATGGCAAAAGCAAGTACACAATCATCATTGCATCTTCTTTCCAATTCCTCAAGGCCTCTTATTCCGCCAACAAAACCTACTCGTGAATCAGTCTTTGGATCCTTAATATCAAGAAGTCCATCAAGAACATATTTCTGAAGTATTGATACATCAAGGCCCTCTACAGGATCGTCATCCTTCCACTCCGACTTAAGTTCAAGCGAATACCAGCTTCCATCAAGGTACATACCACACTGTCCCTTTTTGGCAGGCTTAACCGGTATATCGCTTCCACCAATATGATAATAATTGTCTAACTCTTCCAAGAATTCTTCAACCGAATACCCGTTAAGATCCTTTACAACCCTATTGTAATCCATGATTTTCAACTGATTTTCAGGAAAAAGAACACTAAGGAAATAGTCTGACTCCTTCTTCTGACCATCTATATGTCTTCCCGCTCCGACCTTACATGCAGATGCGCATCTGTGATGACCATCTGCTATATAAATCGCATTCATCTTCTCAAATTCAGAGTTAAGGAATTTAATATCTTCATCCTTATCAACAATCCAAACCTTATGACCAATACCATCCTCACTTACAAAATCAAAATATGGAATGTCTTCTGTTATCTTCTGTAAAAAAGAATCAATATCATTATTACTTCTAAAAGCAAGAAAAATAGGCCCTGTCTGCATATTAGTAGTATCAATATGTCTTATTCTGTCCTGTTCCTTGGCAGCTAATGTATTCTCATGCTTTTTTATAATATTATTTTCATAATCATTTACAGAAGAACAGCCAACTATACCCGTCTGTGGTCTTCCATCCATAATTTCCTGATAAATGTAATAACAAGGAGAATCCGACTGTACAAAGCGTCCCTTACTAATCCAGTCCCATATTAATTCCTTTGCCTTTTCATATACTTCAGGTGCATAAGTATCAACTGACATATCAAAATTAGTCTCAGCTCTGTCTATTCTAAGAAACGAATCAGGGTTAGCCTTCACCACCTCAACTGATTCCTCACGATTATATACATCATACGGTAATGCCGCAATTTTATCTTCAAGTCCCTTTGCCGGCATATATGCTTTAAATGGTCTAATATCTGCCATATTTCACCTCCTACCAAATTTCATTTAATTTTACCATTTTGACACTATATACTACAAGTGTTAAAATAATTCGCGGCAAGAATATTCTAAAAATGTATTATAGATAATTAGCTACTGATGGAGGTTACTATGAACGCAGAAGACAGAGAAATGTTAACACGAATTATGAATTATGCTGATGAGGTAATGCCTAATGTGGATCCCGAAAAGGTACGTATCTCAGAACAGATTGATAAATTAAGACCAATTTTACAGCAGATTGCAATGGAAAAGGCCATGCCAGTTGAAGAAGTATTTATTAAATATATGGATCTGGCAACCGAAAATGCCGTTGAATACGAGCAAAAGATGAAGGCTGATTTCGGTGATATAATGAATTCTTAATATCTATGAGCCTCTCATATCTAGTAAGCAAAAGTGGCTGTCACCTTAACATTTTTATTGTCAAGGCGACAGCCACTTTTATATGTTACCACTCATAGCCTACTTTTTTTCTTTTTCCTTTTCCTATTTCGTAGGCTGGTTTTCCTTGGTTGCTTCTCACGGCCTACGCTTTTTCTTATTTCGTAGGCTGGATTTCCTTGCTTACTTCTTTCAGCCTACTCTTTTTCTTATTTCGTAGGCTGGTTTTCCACAGTTGCCTCTCGCAGCCTACCATTTTTCTAATTTCGTAGGCTGGTTTTCCTCAGTTGCTCCTTTCAGCCTACCCTTTTTCCTATTTCGTAGGCTAAGTTTACTTAGTCACTTCTCCCGGCCTACACTTATTCTTATTTCGTAGGCTGGATTTCCTTGCTTACTTCTTTCAGCCTACTCTTACTCTAATTCCGTAGGCTGGATTCCACTGGTCACTTCTCCCGGCCTACGCTTTTTCTTATTTCGTAGGCTGGATTCCACTGGTTACTCCTCCCAGCCTACGCATTCTCCTATTCCGTAGGCCGGATTTACTTGCTTACTTCTCTCAGCCTACTCTTACTCATATTTCGTAGGCTGGATTTACCTAGTTACTCTTCTCAGCCTACACCTATTCTTGTTTCATATCTTATTCTATTGTCATCCCCTATATATCTTTTTATGATATATAACATAAAACACAATCATACAGAAAATTGCAGCCGACACCCATGCCGTCTGATCCGTAAAAACCACAGCATCAAATCTAAATCTTGGTATTACCCATATACTCATTCCCGACCTTGCAATCATCTCCATAAGGCCAGAAAACAAAGCAACCTTACTATAACCGACACCCTGGATAGCGAATCGGTACGCCCCAAGGAAAGCAAGGGCCGGATAAAAGAATGATGTTGTATGCATAAACTGCCTTACCAGTCTGAGAACCTCTACTTCCTTATTCTCAACAAAAAGCATTGCTATATTGTCTGTAAAAAGTTGCAACATAACAAAAGTAATTACGCACCAGCAAAGTCCGATTATCACTCCGGAACGTATGCCCTTTTTAAGACGGTCATATTTGCCTGCACCAAGATTCTGGCTACAGAACGTTGCAACCGCACTTCCTATAGCATCAAACGGGCAAATGAATACTCCCTTAATCTTAAGAGCAGCCGCATAACCTGCAACCTCTAATGTTCCTAATGAATTAACCGCTGTCTGAAGCATTATACTTCCTATTGCAGTAATTGAGCTTTGAAGCCCCATAGGAATACCAAATCCTAAAAGTTTTAAGCATTCAGGAAGAATCAACCTCTTTTCATCATGTTCAAAATGCAATATCTCATATCGCTTATTCATATATATAAGGCACAGTATACCTGCCACACCTTGCGAAAATATAGTCGCTATACCCGCTCCGGCAACACCCATATGTAAAATTTTAATGCAAAATAAATCAAGGAGAATATTGCCAAAGGTTGATATCAACAGAAAATAAAACGGAGTCTTACTATCACCAAGCGCTCTTATTACAGAAGCAAGAAGATTATAGAGAATTGTAAAAGGAATCCCTAAAAATATAATAAGCTGATAAATATATGCATCAGTATATATTAATTCCGGCGTATTCATGCGATTAAGAATATTATCGCAAAAAAGAGAAGTACATACAGTCATTATAATAGTCACAAATGCAGCTGCATAATAACCATTTATAACCAGCACTCTCATTCGCCTGTAATTGCCTGCGCCAAATTCTCTTGCAACAGGTATTGCAAGTCCGACACAGGTACCTATACAGAAGCCCAGTATCAGGAAGTTGACAGATGCACTTGCCCCAACCGCCGATAAAGCATTAATGCCAAGCGTTTTTCCAACAATCATGGCATCAATAATATTATAAAGTTGTTGAAAAAGATTCCCCATCACCAATGGTATAGCGAATCTAAAAAGAAGTACTATCGGTCTTCCTTCTGTTAAATCCTTAGTCATACTCAGTCTCTTTTATCTATCAGTAACATAGTAAAACACATCGAAGATATCATTGTTATGAATCTCCGATGTGCTTTAAATTCTATTATATTAATTATATCAAAACTATTTTACAACTCTTACTCTGTAAACACCAAGGCTGTTTGCAAGTTCTGTAACAACTTCATCTGATAATTCATTATCAACATCAAGCATAGTTACAGCATAATCACCACGTGACTTATTGCTCATATTAGCAATGTTAACACCATGCTTACCAAATACTGTTGTAAACTGAGCAATCATATTAGCCATATTCTTATGGAAAACAATTACTCTTCCTGTTGTATCACAGATACCCATATCAATTGCAGGGAAGTTAACAGAGTTCTTAATATTACCATTTTCAAGGTAATCCTTCATTTCCTTAACTGCCATGATTGCACAGTTATCTTCTGACTCTTCTGTTGAAGCACCAAGGTGAGGAATAACAATCACACCATCCTGACCTGCTGTAGTTGGATTCGGGAAGTCAGATACATACTTTCTAACCTTACCTGCCTTGATACCATCAAGAATAGCCTTCTCATCACACAGAAGATCTCTGGCAAAGTTAAGAATTATAACACCCTGCTTCATCTTATCAATAGCTTCAGCATTGATTGTATTCTTTGTAGAATCCATAAGAGGAACATGAATTGTAATGAAATCACATTCAGCATAAATATCATCAAGATTAGTTACATGCTTAATATCACGGCTTAAGCTCCATGCAGCATCTACAGAAATATATGGATCATAACCATATACCTCCATACCCATATGCTTAGCAGCATTAGCAACTCTTACACCGATAGCTCCAAGACCTATGATACCAAGTTTCTTGCCCATAATCTCTGTACCGGCAAAATTCTTCTTAGCCTTCTCTGCTGTCTTAGCGATATCAGCATCTGCTGCGTTATTCTTAACCCAGTCAATACCACCTGTAATATCACGTGATGCAAGAAGCATACCTGCAAATACAAGTTCCTTAACACCATTTGCATTAGCACCCGGAGTATTGAAAACAACAATACCCTTCTCTGCACACTTGTCGAGCGGAATATTATTTACACCGGCACCTGCTCTGGCAACACAAAGAAGTTTCTCTGGAAGCTCGATTTCATGCATTGAAGCACTTCTTACAAGTACACCATCAGCATCATTAATATCTTCTGTCTTTATATACTTATTATCAAAATTATTAAGACCAACCTGCGCGATTGGATTAAGGCAATTATACTTAAACATTAAGCATTCTCCTCCTCAAACTTCTTCATAAATTCAACAAGCTTCTCTACACCTTCGATTGGCATAGCATTATAGATACTTGCTCTCATACCACCAACTGATCTGTGTCCCTTAAGGTTTACAAAACCAGCCTCTGTAGCAGCCTTAACGAACTTAGCATCAAGTTCCTCATCTCCTGTAACAAAAGGAACATTCATGAGCGAACGATCTTCCTTAACAACTGTTCCCTTGAACATCTTGCTCTCATCAAGGAAATCATAAAGAATCTTAGCTTTTTTCTCGTTAAGCTCCTTCATTGCCTCAAGGCCACCCATCTTCTTAAGCCACTTGAATACCTTACCACAGATATAAATTGTGTAGCATGGTGGTGTATTGTAAAGCGAATCATTATCAGCCTGAGTCTTCCACTTAAGCATAGTAGGTGTTCCCGGAAGACACTCGTCAGGGATAAGATCCTCTCTGATAATTGCAATTACACAACCTGCAGGACCAACGTTCTTCTGAACACCGCCATAGATTACACCATACTTTGTAACATCTACAGGCTCTGATAAGAAGCATGAAGATACATCAGATACTAAGATTTTACCCTTTGTATTAGGAAGTTCCTTATACTTTGTACCGTAAATAGTATTGTTCTCACAGATATATACATAATCCATATCATCTGTAATAGGAAGGTCTGAACAATCAGGAATGTACGAGAATGTCTTGTCTGCAGAAGAAGCAAGCTCTACTGCTTCACCATAAATCTTAGCTTCCTGATAAGCCTTCTTAGCCCACTGACCTGTAATAATATATCCTGCCTTCTTATTCTTCATCATGTTCATAGGAACTTCAGCAAAGAACTGGCTTGCACCACCCTGAAGGAATAATACCTTATAGTTATCAGGGATATTCATAAGATCTCTTAAATCCTGCTCAGCTTCCTTAATGATTGTATCGTAAACCTTGGATCTATGGCTCATCTCCATAACCGACTGTCCGGATCCCTTATAATCCATCATTTCTGCTGCAGCTTCTTTTAATACTTCTTCAGGTAAAACTGCTGGACCTGCGGAAAAGTTATACACTCTTGCCATTTTTCCAATCCTCCTCTTGGTATACTTTAATTCTTTATCGTATTAAACCACGACGTTAACTATTTTATACTTAATCCTTAAAATTATCAACTTATTATTTACTCAGCCACTTTAATTGGTTTTCCATTCTCATCTATTCCCGAATTTTCATAAGAATAAACAATTACCGGTGTACCCTTTTCGATTATGTCATAGCACTTGGCAACTTTATCCGTAGGCATATTTACACATCCATGAGAACCATTCGTAAGATAAATATCCCCTCCAAAAGCCCCCTCTTTTCGCCAGCTGGCATCATGCAATCCATAATGCGGATAAAACTCTATCCAATACTGTACAAAAGAACGATAGGTTTCACCTACAAGTGTTCTGTTTCTCTGTTTATAAAACACTCCATACACTCCCTCCGGAGTATCGTAGTGGCGCCCTTTATTACCTGTTACAACATCCGAAATAAGTGTAAGAATTCCATTTTCGAAATAGTAAAGCTTTTGTTCATCAAGCGCAACCTCTACATAAGTCGGCCCAATATCATCCTCACCGGAATATAGCGCTTTATTTTTATATTCAGGCGCACAGCTATACCTTGAATCTCCTGCTTCAAAGGCTTCAAAAAATGCCTCAGCCTCTGCTTTAATATCAATCTCATTACCATAATTACCACTACTTAAATATACTCTTTTCCCATCATGAGTATTAAAAACATGATTATGGTAGGAATTAAATGGACTTAAAGCTTTATACAGGCCATCATATACCGTATCCTTTGTAAATTTAACATCACCATTTTCATCGAGTGCCGGTTTTCCGTTTTCATCCAGTTCAAGCATATTAGCAATATCTGTTTTACTAAGAGCAACTGTCTCATTCTCAAGATTGAAAACATATTCCCTGTTCTGATACCTATCTACTTTTTCAGCTAACTGAATAAGCCTATTTTCCGCATCGGTATATGTAGGTTTCACAAGGCAATCATCACCAATATTAATTGTATAATTACCACCTTTTAATTCATCAATTACACTACAAACAACCTTTTCCTTAGAATATTCACTACCCTTTCCATCCTTTATTACAAATCCATCATCTCCGTCAATGTCATATGTAACAGTATGCGGACCTCCAATGGCACTAATATTCCAACTATCGGCAAGCTCTGTAACCTGATTTTCATCCAGACTATAGTTAGGCGATACAGTATAAGCCTTATCCTCTTTGCCTATTGCCGCTGTCCACTTATAAGACTTCCTATTATCATAATATCCTTTTACAGAATCAGAATAGTCAACCTCATATCCCACCTCGGCAAGATTAATTACAAACTCCTTATCATCAATTGATACATTAGCATTTTCAACATATGCCTTATCACAAAGCATATCATTCACCTGCTCCGGAGTCATTCCTGTGCAGTACACTCCGTTAATATAAGTACCATAAGGAAAAACATCCTTATAATAATCTGTCAGCATAAAAAACGACACTAACACAAAGAAGATAAGTGATATAAATGTAGTTATTGTATATCGTATTACTGTTTTCAAGACTTTTTCTTTAAATCCCCTTCATCGAACACTTCAGAAATAGGTGCACCGGCAGGTACCATTGGGAATACACTGTCGTCCTTTTCTATCATTACATTTATAACAACAGGCTTTTTAAGTTCAATTGCCTTCTTTAAAGCCGGTTCTACATCTTCCTTCTTCTCGACAAGAATTGATTCACAGCCAAGGCCTTCAGCTACCTTACAGAAATCAACCTGATCTTCAAGTACAGTCTGTGAATAGCGCTTATCATAAAATAGAGTCTGCCACTGTCTTACCATTCCAAGTACATGGTTGTTGATTACTACCTGTATAATAGGAATATTATATCTTGAAGCAGTAGCAAGTTCATTTAGATTCATTCTAAAGCAACCATCACCACCAATGTTAATACAAACCTTATCCGGATTACCTACCTGTGCGCCAATACATGCTCCAAGTCCATAACCCATTGTTCCAAGTCCGCCACTTGAAAGGAATGTACGAGGCTTCGAATACTTATAGTACTGAGCTGTCCACATCTGATGCTGTCCTACATCAGTAGAAATAATAGCCTGACCATCTGTCACCTTATCTATGGTCTCAATAACATAAGGACAGGTAAGTTTGGTTCTGTCATAACTAAGTGGATAGTTTTCCTTAAGCTCATTAATTCTGGCCATCCATTCTGTATGATTCTGCTTTTCAATTAACGGAAGTATATCTGTTAATGAATCCTTCAAATTACCAACAACCGATGTGGTTGTCTTAATATTCTTATCAATTTCAGCTGCATCAATATCAAAATGAACAATCTTAGCATTTTTACAAAACTTCTTGGCATTACCAATAACTCTGTCTGAGAACCTGGCACCAAGTGCAATAAGCAAATCACACTCTGTTGCTCCCAGATTACTTGCTTTCGTTCCATGCATACCTATCATTCCGGTATATCGGTCTGAATGCCCGTCAAAAGCTCCCTTACCCATTAGCGAATCACATACCGGAGCATCCAACAGTTCAGCCAGCTTAGCAATCTCCTCTGAAGCTGCTGACGAAATCGCTCCACCGCCAACATATAAGAATGGCTTCTTAGCGTTATTCATCAGCTTTGCAGCTGTCTCTAAATCCTTTTGTGTATATTTGTTATCATATGTAATCTCTGAAGGATCAACTCTGGTATACTCACATGTAGCAGCAGTAACATCCTTAGTAATATCAACAATAACAGGTCCCGGACGTCCGCCCTTTGCAAGCTTAAAAGCTCTCCTTATTGTTTTTGCAAGCTGCTTAACATCCTTAACTATAAATCCATGCTTTGTTACCGGTGTAAGCACACCTACAATATCAACCTCCTGGAATGAGTCCTTACCAAGTGCCGGCAGGTTAACATTTGCCGTAATTGCAACAACAGGGATACTGTCCATATAAGCTGTTGCTATACCGGTTACAAGATTAGTTGCTCCCGGGCCTGAAGTAGCCATACATACACCCACCTTACCTGTAGATCTTGCATAACCATCAGCTGCATGGCTTGCGCCCTGTTCATGGCTGGTAAGCACATGATTAATTTCAGGATGCTTATA
>JAGHUN010000044.1 GCA_018064805.1 Candidatus Colinaster scatohippi | reverse complement strand
TATAGTTGACATTATTCTAGCGGCAGTGTATAACTATACTTGTAAGAGATGAAAACAAACCCGGGTAAACAATTTTGTTTTATAAAAAGGAGAGTAAAAATGAATGCTAACGGATTTGGAGTTGTTATTGGAATAATTGTTGGACTTATTATTTGTGTAATCATATTTAAGATATGTAACCGAGATGGAAGGGTTAAGCAGCAATTTGATGAGAGACAGGAAGCGATAAGAGGTAAGGGATACAGATATGCTTTTTACGCATCAATGATTTATTATGCATTATTGATGGTTTTGGAAATAGGTGAGGTTTCAATTCCTGTAGTTACACCGGTTCTTGTTTTTGGAGGAATTGTTGCAGGTATGATAACGCTTGGCTTATATACAATATTTAAGAATGCATATTGGGCTAATAACAATAACCAGAAAAAGTATCTTATTTCAATGATAATTATAATAATAATTAATATTTTGGGTGGAATCGGACCTGCGTTTAGTGGAAGACTTGTAATTGACGGAGTACTTCAGATTAACGCTATTAATCTGATTTGTGCCGTAATGCTCATAATTCTTATAGCAGCTTTATGCATTAAGACATATCTTGTTAAGGAGGAGGAGTAATATATGGCAAAGAATCTGAAACTTAAATCTGCACGAGCTGCTCTGGATATGTCTCAGGATGATCTTGCCAAGGCCTGTGAGGTTTCCAGACAGACAATTAGTTCGATAGAAAAGGGTGACTATAATCCGACTATCAATCTGTGCATTAAAATATGTAAGGCGCTTAATAAGACATTAGATGAGCTGTTCTGGGAAGAATAGTCCTGCGTGTAAGATAATAGGATATTTAAATTATCTTGATTTATGAAAAAAAGAATAGAAGTCCGGCCAAGTTGGCCAAGTAGAGAAGTTCGGCAAAGTTGGTCGGGTAAAAAGTCTGGTTCAAATTGCCGGGCTTTTTTGCATGAAAATGGTAAAATGTGATAAAATTATAGTAACTATGCATAGCAAATTATAAATAAGAATGGAGATTATGCCGATGTATTATGTACCGGATGGCACGGAACTTTGCGGATATTATGAATGTAGTGATTGCGATAACAGATTTTTGTCGCTTAAGGTGGCACCCACGCTTGTGTGTCCGTATTGTGGAGAGGAACCTAATATGGAAATTGGGCCTGATGAGGAGATGCCGCAAATAGTTGAAAGTGCCAAATTGATTAAGATGATAGAGGGTGAAGAAGAGGTGGAGAAAATGGATGCCCTTCTCTCGCTTGCAATCACCGGTGGTGACTATAACTGGTTATAGAATAGGTTTTTATGAGAAAAAGGATAACTAGGATAAAGAAAACAAAAAAAATAATAGTTATACCACTTCTTTGCGCATTACTTCTTTGTACTTTTGTGGAATTTACAGTTCCGGATGCCGGATATGTATATGCTAATGAAATTTTGGATGTTCCGGAGGAAGAGCCGGATTGTCAGTGGGAAAGTGACGGTAGCACTGAGTCTTATGAGGAAAATATTGGCGATACTGCTACAGAAAACGATGAGACGGATGAGGAAGAGGATGAGACATCAGGGACTGGCGATGATGAAACCGATGTCGATGCTGAGGAGAGTTCAGTTGATTATGATAATGTGACGGACTTTGGAGATTATCGAATAATAGCTGAGGGAAATGGAGATTATGTCGATGGCGAGCCGGTTTTTAATTATATGTTCTATGCTGATGACAAGGAGACCGTTATGTCGGTCTGCAGAGAACTTGGAGCTACATTTGATAGCTTTGAAGCCGGAGTCGCAGAGATATCGTTAAGAAATGAAATCCCTGAGAATACCTTTGTAGGTGGAATAGAGATTTTTCCTAACCGAGTATATGAATATGATTTTAATGAAGAACTTTGCAATAGGGAAGTAAATAATAGGGCTCCAGGGACATATTCGTATATCGATGCAGATGGTAGTATGTCCAGCCTTCAGTGGCATAGAGATGTTTTGGAGCTTGATAATGCATGGAGATATTCGAAAGGTAAAAACGTTAAGGTCGCTGTCATAGACAGTGGTATTGATTATAATCATCCTGCGCTTAAGCCCAATATTAGCAAGTCATTGTGTGCAATTACCGATGATGAATTCGAAAAATATCAATTGAATAATGCGGATTCAAAAGCGTATGACAGTCAGGGGCATGGAACACATGTTGCCGGTATAGTGGCTGCCACTATGAATAATGATTATGGTATATCGGGTGTTGCACCACAGGCAAAAATAATTTCGATTAAGGTCTACGAATATGGAACCAGAACTGTAAGCGGCTCGCCTAAGACCGGATATTTCGGCTTGGCTGCATGGGCAATAAGAGCTATAAATATGGCGGTTGCTGAGAATGTTGATATTATTAATATGAGTCTTTCTCAAGGTGAAACTGTAACTAATGAATTAAATCAGGCTCTTAAAAATGCTTATGATGCGGGAATAATTGTTGTTTGTGCAGCAGGAAACCGTTCTTATTCATCTACTACCGGTACATATAAATACACACCTATTACATCTCCTGCATCAAGTCAGTATACTTATGCCATTGCTGCAGGAACAAGATCCGGTGATTCTATAGTCAGAGCTTCGTTCTCAAGGTATGGAACAGGGATGGATTTCATCTTGCCGGGTGATACGATACTTAGTACAAATCGTGGTGGTGGTGTAATTAATAATAGTGGAACCAGTATGGCCAGTCCGGTGGCAGCAGGTATTTTTGCCTTGCTTAAATCAAAGGCACCGGAGAAGTCTGCGTCAGAGCTTTATGAACTCTTGAAGGAATCGGCAATTGATATTGGAGACTCCGGATATGATGAGTATTGTGGATATGGAATGCCACGACCATTATATGCTTTACGTGTGTTGAATGGTGAAGATCCGAATTCACCGCTTCCTACACCGACACCGACGCCAACACCAACACCATCGCCGGCTCCGGAAGAGGAAGACGATCCTGTTCCGCCTTATGGTGATCCTTCAGGTGGAGATAATCCGGGAAGTGATAATAATTCCGGTGGTGAGGATAGCTCGGGAGGCGATAGCGATTCAGGAAGCACCAATGGTTCCGATGATAACAGCAGTTCAGGAAGCATTGATGCTTACATGGGGAATTTATTGCAGAATGGTCAGGATAATCTTCTGACACCATATAAAAAGAAGAAAGATGGCAGTGGTTCGGAAAAAGAGACACTTATAGGTAAATATCCCGAGGATAACAAAAAGGGTAGAGATACTATCGATGATTCTGATGAACTGAGATTAGAGAATGATGATAAGGGAATTGTCGATAATAGCAAGGATTCAGCCGCAAAAAGTGGCGCGGATGGGCAGATTACAGATGGTGACCAAAATGTTCAAAACAACTCCGGTGAGGAATATACCGGTGAAAATAGTGATAAAAACAGCCAAAGTGCAGCATCCGGTCCAAATGGTTTCTTTAACAAAATTAGAATACTTTTTAACAAAAAGACAGGCAATTCAATTAATCTGTTACAACTAATCTGGATAGTGCCGATTATAGCATTTCTGCTTTTTCTGTTTTTCTTTATTAAGAAAAAGGATAAAGATGAAGAAGATAAGAAATAAAAACAATAGATAAAAAGAAGGTGAAGCACTTAATAGTACTTCGCCTTCTTTTTATATCTCTAATATATTATTCCTCCGCCAAGAACGATATCGCCATCATATAAAACGGCGGTCTGGCCTGGAGTTGCAGCTCTCTGTGGCTCGTCAAACTGAATAGTTGCCTTTCCGTTACCATTATATGTAACTACACATGGTTGCTCTGTGTGCCTGTAACGGATTTTTGCCTTGCACTGTATTGAAGCCGGGATATCATCTCTGCTTATATAATGGAAATTCTTAATTTGAACTGTTTTGGAAAAAAGATCATCGTTATTTCCGAGAATAACGGTATTATTTTCCGGATCTAATTTAACAACATATAATCTGTTGGCGGCGGGAATTCCAAGCCCTCGTCTCTGACCGATAGTGTAATGAATAATCCCCTTATGTTTGGCTATGAAATTACCGTCCATATCTACAAAATCTCCGGGAAGTGATACTGAATCAGAACCGGTGTAGCGTTTTATCATAGAAGCGTAATCGCCGTCGGGAACAAAACAAATATCCTGACTGTCATGCTTTTTGGCATTTATAAAGTTCTGCTCTTCAGCGATAGCTCTTACTTCCGGCTTGCTCAAATTGCCGAGAGGAAAATATATATGGGCCAGCTGCTCCTGATTAAGAGAGTAAAGGACATAGCTCTGGTCCTTGGCAGTATCGAGAGCCTTTTTAAGCAGATATTTGTCGCCTTCTTTTTCTATTCGTGCATAATGTCCGGTTGCAATTGCATCATAACCAAGTTCCTTTGCGCGGCTTAATAGCTTGTCGAATTTGAGATACATATTACAGTTAATACATGGATTAGGAGTTTCACCACGAATATAACTATCTACAAACGGAGCAATTACATTCTGCTCAAATTCCTGTTTGAAATTGAAAACGAGATGCTTCATTCCAAGTCTGAAGGCAACACTTCTGGCATCTTCAATATCAGAAAGTGCACAACAGGTTCTGTCATCACAGCTGTCACATGTATTTATTTCATCAGAATCATAAAGCTTCATGGTGCATCCGCAGCATTCGTGTCCCTCATCCTTAAGCAGGTATGCAGTTACACTTGAATCTACGCCACCACTCATGGCTACAAGAACTTTACTCATATAATTATCCTTCTTGGAATTGTGTTTTTGTTATATTGCATAATAATATACACTTATTTTTATATACTATTTTGGGCTTTTGTGCCACATTTTACCAGTAAAAAAGTGTATAATATATTGGTCTGTCTAAGTGGCATTACTATTTTGGGGCCGGCAGACCTGGAGTTACTTTTTAACAAAATATATTATAAAGATAACAGAAAAGTATATCTGTATAAAGAGAGGAACAATGAGCAGAGTAGATTTTAAACCGGGTAATATGTTATATCCACTTCCGGTTGTAATGGTTAGTGTATCAGACGGAAAAGGAAATGATAATATTCTCACTATTGCATGGGCAGGTACAATATGTTCAGATCCTGCTATGGTATCAATCTCGGTGCGTAAGTCAAGATATTCATATGATATGATTAAGTCAACCGGAGAATTCATAATTAATCTTACGACGGAAGAGCTAGTTTTTGCTACTGATTACTGTGGCGTGACAAGTGGAAGAGATATTGATAAGTGGGAGAAATGTGGGTTAAACAAAATAATGGGCAGCAATGTTAATGTTCCATACATAGCAGAGAGCCCTGTTGCCATAGAATGTAAGGTCAAATCAGTACAGGAACTGGGTACACATGATATGTTTGTTGCAGAAGTAGTGGCTGTTCATGTAGATGATAAGTATATGGATGAAAAAGGTACATTTCACCTTGAAAAGGCGAATCCGCTTGTTTATAGTCATGGAAAATATTATTCTATGGGGAATGAATTGGGAAAGTTTGGTTATAGTATTAAAAAGTAAGGGGTTGTATGCAGGGAAAGGGCGTATCAGATGGAATATCCATCGGAATACTAACTATATATAGAAAGACTGTAAAGGTGCAGAACGTTGGTGCGTTTGGAGGAACGGTAGCAGAAATAAGCAGATTGACCGGAGTGAGAGAACAGGCGTGCCTTCAGTTGGAGGAAGCCCGTAAAAATGCGCTGGAAATCGGTGATAATACTAAAGCATCTCTTATGAACTCATATATGGTTATGATAAATGACCCTGTATTTGTAGATGCTATTGAGGATAGAATCAGAACAGGCAGGGTTCCGTGTGAACAGGCGCTTGCATTTGTCAGAGATAAGCTTTGCAGGCTCTTTTCAGATATGGATGATGCATATATGAGAGCCAGGGCAGAGGATATTGATGATTTAAGTAACAGGCTGCTTCAATTGCTTGGCGGAAGGTTTGAGATGGTTAACAATCTCGAAGAAAAGGGGATACTTCTTGCTGAAGATCTGACTCCAAGTGAGACTATGCAGCTTGATAAGAGTAAGATTCTTGCATTTGTTACGAAGAGAGGCTCAAAGCTGTCACATACAGCTATTCTTGCAAGATCACTGGGAATACCTGCGATAGTCGGTATTGATTATCCGGAGGGATGTGAAGGAAAGCTTGCCATTGTTGATGCTTATGAAGGAAAACTCATCATTGATCCTGATAGGGCAACACTTGAGAATTATAAGGCCAAAAAGGCTGCACTTGCCGATAGAGCCAAAGAATTTGAGAAGCTTGTTTCGCTTCCATGTGTAACGGCGGATGGAAGAAAGGTTGGATTATTTGCTAATGTTGGTGGACTTGATGATATAAAGGTGGCTGTAAGGAATGGATGTGAAGCCATAGGACTCTTTAGAACCGAATTTTTGTATATGAATCAGGATGATTATCCATCAGAAGAAATGCAATATAATACCTATATTGAAGCCTTAGATGTATTGGAAGGCAGAGAGCTGATTATAAGAACTCTGGATATTGGCGGTGATAAGAAAATCTCATACATGGATATGAAGACGGAAGATAATCCGGCCATGGGTATGAGAGGAATTCGATACAGCCTTGGGCATAAGGATATTTTTAGGACGCATTTAAGAGCCATATACAGAGCGGCAGCTAAGGGACCAATTGCAGTACTGCTGCCAATGATAATATCCATAGAGGAGATATGGCAGATTAAATCAATCATATATGAAGTAAAGACAGAACTGGACAGGCAGGGCATTCCATATGGAGAATGCCGCTTGGGGGCAATGATTGAAACACCTGCAGCGGCTGTCATTTCGGATTTGCTTGCTAGAGAGGTTGATTTCTTCTCTATTGGAACCAACGATCTGACACAGTACACATTGGCTGTTGACAGACAGAATTCTGAACTTGATTTTATCTGTGATTATCATCATCAGGCAGTACTCAGAATGCTTCATATGATTGTGACTAATGGCCACGACAATGGTTGTAAGGTATGTGTATGTGGTGAGTTGGCTGCAGATACTTCATTTACTCAGGACCTTCTCAGAATGGGAGTGGATGAATTATCGGTTTCACCTGAGATGCTACCAAGGGTAAAGCAGGCAGTAAGAGAAGCAAGAATAAAATAATAGTAAAATAATAGTAAAAAGGGCAAAACGAGTTGTTTTCGTTTTGCCTTTTTTATAAAAAGTATTTAGCCTTTGTACTTTAGGAAGATATTATTGTTTTCCTGTTGAACCAAATCCGCCCCTGTCAGAGCCTGTCAGTTTTTCTACTTCTTCAAAAACAATCTTAGGCTGATTTTCCATAATTCTAAACTGACATATTCTGTCATTAACAGAGATATGAGTGTCTCGCATTGCTAAAGCAGGCATAAACCATTGGTCATTATCGCCACAGTATGAGCAATCGACCACGCCCTGATGATTAGTCTGAATGATTCCAAAATTCTTGAAGGTTGAACTTCTTGGAACTATGTGTGCCTCATATCCCTGTGGAAGTTCCATAGCAACTCCGAGCGGAATAAGCTTCCATTCACCAGCCTTCATATCAATATCTTCGGCTGCTCTTAAGTCAATCCAGTCTGATTTGCCATCAATATAAGTAAGCTTTTCGATTTTGTCAGTAAAATATTTAATTTTTATCTGTTCCATTTTTAACTCCATTCATCTGATAATTTGTGGGTAATGTCTAATCTGTTAATTGAATTCTATCATATAAGTCGACATATTCATACCATAAGCAATGTATAAATACCGAGGTGTGAATTATACAGTGATTATTATAGTAGATAAAATAGGAATAATGGCCTGAAAATTCTATAAAAACTGTATTAACTGAAATAAAATATGATATTATAAAACTATGAGAGAAAATAATAAAATAGTGGCCTCATCTTATGAGGAATTTGTATTATACAACAGAATAAGGACTAATAAGGCATTAAATCTAATCCTGTGGGGATGTGCACTTGTAGGACCGGCTTTGGCAATTGGAATTAAGGCCGGTGTATATGCATTCATTTCATATGCGTCAGCTGTGGGGTTGTCAGCTCTTCTGGTTGTTTTGGCATCCGTTCATTATGTTATGTGTAAAAAAATGACGGATAGTATATGGACGGGACTATTTGCTATTATTTCATTGGATACTGCCGTTGTTTTTCTAATCTATGCAAGGGCTAATATTACAATGACTCTGTTCCTGGTACCTTTGATTGCACTTTTTTTCTGTGATAGAAAAATATATCTGATTACAGTTGTAATCAATTATCTGGTCCTGATGGGAGCCGAATGGATGGTCTCTGACTTTATGTCGTCATTAAGAACAGATATGTCCAGCAGCATTAAATGGTTTGTTTATGCGGTTAGCGGATATGCGATTGAGACAATTATACTTGGCGCGACCGGATATGCTTTAAGTCTTGAAATCAGTAACTATTTCCATAATCTTTATGATTCTCAGAAGGATCTGAGTGACAAAGAAAAAAAGATTATGGAGCAGCTTGAGATACTTAATGCGATCTCAGATATATATGGTCATATTTCCATTATTAATCTTAAGGATAAGCTTATAACTAACATTAACTCAACCGGCCAGTCGTTGGAGACATTTGAGATAGATGAGAGTGGAATTAGCGAGATTAATAAAGGGATGCTTCCTATTCTTAGGAAAGAGGACATCGATAATTTTGTTGAATTTACTAATCTCAATACACTTGCGGAGCGTATGAGCAAAAGAAGCGTGATATATAAGGAATTTGACAGTAGTCTTATTGGATGGTTCAGAGCACAGTATATTGCAGTTACGGGGCTTCAGGATCAATTTATTTATACTATTCAGGATATTGATGATGTTAAGAGAAAAGAAGAATCTCTTGTGAGAATAAGTAATACTGATGAGCTTACGAAGCTGCTTAACAGACGAGCATATGAAGAGGAACTGAAAAAACTCAGGGATGAGGGAATGAGTGACAATCTGGTTCTTTATTATGTTGATATTAATGGACTTAAGCAGGTTAATGATGATTTGGGACACAATGCCGGTGATGAAATAATAGAAGGAACTGCTGACTGTATAAGAAGTGCTGTAGGTGATAATGGTAAGATATTCAGAACCGGTGGTGATGAATACCAGATTATTATAGATACAGATGAGAATCCTAATGATATCAAGAAACGAATTCTGGATACTGTCTCTGAGTGGAGCGGAAAAATCGTTAAAAGCCTGGCGGTATCTGTCGGATATGCCGGTGTAAAGGATAATCCGGGATGCAGAATAGAGGACCTTGAGCATAAAGCGGATGAACAGATGTATCTTGAAAAAAATAAGTATTACCGTAATAAGGGTATAGACAGGCGAGGACAGAAGGCCGTTTACGATGTGGTATGTGATACATACACGAAGATACTAAGAGTTAATCTCACCAATGACTCATATCAGATAATAAATATGCCGGAGCATGAAAAAAAATCAGACAAGGGATTCTCGGGAGCTTTTTCAACATGGATTACCAATTTTGGTAAGTCAGGATATGTTCATCATGATGATTTGGCTGAGTATTTAGAGAGTACCGACGTTGATTATTTGAAAAAATATTTTGATGATGGAAATAAGCGAATCAGTATTTTCTATCGAAGAAAATATGATGATGAATTTAAGCAGGTTATGATGGAGATGATACCGTCTTCAGAGTATAGCAGGGATTGTCAGGAACTGTTTTTATATGTTAAGGATATAGACAGGTAGGGGAATTATATGGCAGATGATCAGAGATTATTAAATATTATGCCTGAAAGTAAGGTTGATTTACAGCAAAATATGGAATCCGATGAAGAGAGAATGCGAAAAATAATAAATGTTCTCAGCTATGGTATCGGTGATTTGTATACAGTTGATGTTAATACCAAAGAAGTAACAGTATACAGACAGGCAGGAGATGCAAGAGGAATATCAACCGGATTCAAGCAGCATATGTCTTATGAGGGCTTAATTGAGACATATATTTCACATAATGTTTATGCAGATGATCGTAATAATATGCGTGAGTTTACTGTTTTTAAGGCATTATGTGCAGCGCTTAAAAAGAGAAAGAGCATTACATTTCATTATCGTGTAATGAGGGAAAATGAACTGCATTATTATTATTTGAAATGTGCAAGGGTAGGTGAGGCTGATTCCTTTGACCTTATTGTATTTGCCTTTGTTCTTGAGGATGATGACGTTTTTGAGCGTGAAATGCGTAAGTATATGGAAATTGATGAGCTTACAGGACTCTACAATCGTCAGGCTTTCTATCGTAGGGCGCAGAAACTCTTGGATGATAACCCGGATGATATTTTTGATATTGCAATTTCGGATGTTGCCAATTTTAAGCTGATTAACAGCGTATACGGTGAGGGCATTGGTGACGAGGTAATCAAATATCTTGGAAAATTTTTCCTTGAAAACACAGAGAATGGAATATGTGCAAGATATGGTGGGGATGTATTTGTAGGCTTTGCCAAGTCATCACCGGACAGACAGGGGGAATGGCTTACTTCGCTTATTGAAAGGGCCAAGATTAATTCGCCTGTGCCTAATATTGTTCTTAAATGTGGTGTATATAGAAATGTAGACAGAAGCCTTTCTATATCTGCAATGTGCGACAGAGCATTACTTGCCGTTAAGAGTGTTAAGCATAATTATACAATGCCATATGCCACATATGCGGGACCGGTAAGCCAGAGACATCTGCTTGCTAATACCTACGAATCGATGTTTGATAGTGCTATCTTAAATGAGGAATTTGTTGTATATTACCAGCCTCAGTATAACAGTGCGACAGAGGAAATTGTCGGAATTGAGGCCCTTGTAAGATGGCAGATGTCAGACGGTAAGTTTGTATCTCCCGGCGAGTTTATTCCTATTTTTGAAGAGAATGGACTTATTGCAAGACTTGATGAATATGTATTTACTAAGGTATGTAAAAAAATAAAAAACTGGATGGATAAGGGAGTCAGAATAATTCCAATATCAGTTAATCTTTCCAGAGCATCGGCTTTCCAACTGACTACTGCAAAAAGGTATAAGGAAATTGCTGATGAAATAGGTGTTAGTCCTAAAATGATACCACTCGAGTTGACAGAAAGTGCATCCATAGATAATCAGAGGATTAACGAGTTTATGAACGAGCTTAAAGAGGCAGGATTTGAACTCTATCTGGACGATTTTGGCTCGGGTGTATCATCACTTTCGTGCTTTAACAGGTTGCCATTTGATGAGATTAAGCTGGATAAATCAATTATCGACTGTATAGGTGATGTAGGCGGAGAAGAATTGTTAAGGCATATCATTGAACTTGCGCACTTTAAGGAGATGAGAGTAGTTGCCGAAGGAGTTGAGAAAAAAGAACAGCTTGATTTCCTAAAGGAACTTGACTGCGATGTTATCCAGGGCTTTTATTTCTCAAAACCGTTGCCATACGAAGAATTGATAGACTGTCTTAAGGTTGAATATAGTAAGACGGAAAAGTAGCGGTTGCCGGTGAAAGCAGGTACGAGGTGACGCCTATGATGCGAAGCATATGATGTGAGGCCTGTGATGCCACCCAATCGACTAAGTAAGGTACAGGAATGATAGTCACTATTAACAATATGGACTTGAAGCAGATTGCTGAGAGCGGTCAGTGCTTCAGATGGAAAATAAAAGCAGATGATACATATATCATACCGGGGATAAGACTTGAGCACGACAAACTTGAGGATCTTATAATCAGTCAGCATGGTAATCAATTTGAAGTGTCATGCAGTGAGGCCGAATGGAGCGACTATTGGAGCAGTTACTTTGATTTGGATACAGATTATGAGAAAATTAAGGATTTGATTATGGCAAGCGGTGATGAGCATGCCATAGAGGCTTACCTGGAAGGAAGCGGAATAAGAATCCTTAGGCAGGATTTGTGGGAAATGATAGTCACCTTTCTTATTTCCCAGAATAATAATATTAAGCGAATTACGGCATCTGTAGATGAAATATGTAAAAGGAATGATGGCCTCTTTCCAAGACCGGGAGAGGTGGATAGTAATATCTTTATGGATCGTTCGCTTGGGCTGGGGTACCGGTCGCCGTTTCTAAAGGAAATCTTCGATTATACTGCAGCAGATAGTGAATGGTTGGAAAAACTTAAAAGCTATGATTATGTGGAGGCAGAAGAAGCATTAAGGGAACGGAAGGGCATTGGACCCAAAGTAGCGGCGTGTATTTGCCTGTTCGGACTTCATCATATAGAAGCATTTCCAATTGACACACATGTTAAGCAGCTACTAGGGAAATATTATGCGAAGGGATTCGATTTCGAATACTATAATGGATGTGCAGGGATAATTCAGCAATATCTTTTTTATTATGAGCTTAAGCACAAAGAGTAACAGAGTGGCTTAAATTGAATATGAATAATATAAAAAGGAACACAATAGTGTTCCTTTTTGCATGTAACATTATTTGATTTCGGCAATTGCTCTGTCTAAAATTTCATATAACTGCTCCGGTTGAATTGGTTTAACTAGGTAACCAAAGGCATTAACTTCTTCAGACTGAGCACTGAATACAGAAGAAGAGGTAAGATAGATTATCTTGCCATTATCACCGCGCTCTCTTAACTTGGATGCTACTTCTGTACCACGCATTCCGGGAAGAATAATATCTAAAATGTAAATATCAAATGAAGCACCGTGCTCAACGGCAGCCATTAAGTCGTTGCCGGTAGAAAAAGGAACGCCTTCGATGGTAATCCCCTTTTTGGCTGTATAATATTTGAGCCATTCATCCATCAGCCCCTGCTGAATCCAACTGTCATCGCAATATGTAATCTTAATCATATATCAAAGCTCCTTGTATGTTAATAAAGTAGGAAAAATGTGATTCACACATTTACACTAAATTATATATATAGTTGTCAGAAAAATCAACACGCGAGGCCATAAATGAGTGTCATTTTTGCATGGAAACTTTGTTTGATAGAGTCCGAAGGATAAGGCCAAGATACGTGGTCAAGATATCAAGATTTTTCTTAAAGAAAAGCATCTGATATGGTATAATATATTAAACATTATTCAAGACGGAAACACAGAAAGTATTCAAGTCGGAAATACCGGGGAAGGAGTGTCTATGAAGCTGATGTTTATAGGGGCTGCTCATGAAGTAACAGGCAGCTGTCATTATTTGAATGCATGTGGCAAACATATTCTTGTTGACTATGGTATGGAGCAGGGGCAGAATATCTTCGAAAATGTTGATATTCCGGTTGAAGCACCACTGATTGATTATGTATTGCTTACACATGCCCATGTTGATCATTCAGGAATGCTTCCGCTTTTATATTCGAGAGGCTTCAGAGGGCAGATTCTTATGACTGAGGCCAGTGCGGACCTGTGTAGCATTATGCTTCGCGATTGCGCGCATATTCAGATGCAGGAAGCAGAGTGGCATAACAGGAAGGCTAAGAGAAGCGCCAAGGTTGAGACAGCTGAGCCGGTTTATACTATGGAAGATGCTGACGGAACCATAAGGCTTATTGTTCCGTGCCCATATAATTCAGAGGTTGAACTCTGTGAAGGAATTAAGATTCGTTTTTCGGATATAGGACACTTGCTTGGTTCGGCAAGTATAGAGGTATGGGTAGATGAGGATGGTGAGAAGCGTAAACTTGTATTCTCAGGAGATATTGGTAATAAGAATCAGCCACTACTTAGAGACCCGTCTTTTACTGCTGAAGCTGATTATGTTGTAATGGAGTCTACATATGGTGACAGACTTCATTCAAGTGAAAGGCCTGATTATGTGAAGGAACTTGCTTCTATTATTCAGGAGACATTCAACAGAGGTGGTAATGTGGTCATTCCGTCTTTTGCGGTCGGCCGAACGCAGGAGATGCTCTACTTTATTAGAAAGATTAAGGAAGATAAATTGATAAAGGGCTTTGATAATTTCCCTGTTTATGTTGATAGCCCGTTAGCGGTAGAAGCAACAGGGATATTCCATAAGAACGAGTTGGAATGTTTTGATGAAGAGGCAATGGAACTTGTGAAAAAGGGGATTAATCCCATCACTTTCCCGGGACTCAATCTAAGTATTACAAGTGATGAATCCAAAGCGATTAACTTTGATATGACACCTAAGGTTATTTTGTCAGCATCGGGAATGTGCGAAGCAGGTCGTATCAGACATCATCTTAAGCATAATCTCTGGAGACCGGAGTGTACGGTTCTTTTTGTAGGCTACCAGGCAGTCGGCACACTGGGACGTGCACTTATCGAGGGAACTGATGAAGTGAGACTCTTTGGTGAGACTATAGAGGTAAGGGCAGATATCAGACAGTTGGCAGGTATTTCGGGCCATGCTGACAAGGCCGGGCTTCTTGAATGGATTAATGCCTTTGCAGTTAAGCCTAAGAAAGTATTTATTGTTCATGGTGAAGATACAGTAACAGAAGTATTTGCACAGACACTTATAGATGAATATGATATTGATGCATATGCCCCATATAGCGGTACCAAATTCGATTTGATAACCGGACAGTTTGATTATGAAGCAGTTCCGATGCGAGTTGCACCTAAGAAGAAGCCTGTATCAGATGTATTTAGCAGGCTTATGGCAGCAGGTCAGCGACTTATTGGCGTTATCAAGAAGAATGAGGGTGTGGCTAATAAGGATCTTGCCAAGTTTGCAGATCAGATTAATTCACTTTGTGATAAGTGGGACAGATAAGTACGTATTTTTTTATAAAAAGAAACATGGTTTAATTGCCATACAGGAGGAGAAATGAGTTACGCAGATGAAGTGTTCGTGGCTATGTGCCGCGATATTTTGGATAATGGAACAAGCACTGAAGGTGAGAAGGTAAGGCCACACTGGCCTGATGGTACAGCTGCTTATACAATTAAGAAGTTCGGTGTAGTTAACAGATATGATTTGAGAAAAGAGTTCCCTCTGTTGACACTTCGTAAGACAGGTATTAAGTCGGCTACTGATGAAATGTTATGGATATGGCAGAGAAAAAGTAACAATATTAATGATTTAAGTTCAAGCATCTGGGATGAGTGGGCAGATGAGGATGGCTCAATCGGCAAGGCCTATGGATACCAGATGGGAATTAAGCATCAGTATAAGGAAGGTATGATGGATCAGGTTGATCGTGTAATCTATGATCTTAAGAATAATCCTTTTTCAAGAAGAATTATGACCAATATATATGTGCATCAGGATCTTCACGAGATGAATCTGTATCCATGTGCATATAGTATGACATTTAATGTTACGCAGAGACCGGGTGAGGATAAGCTTACGCTTAATGGTATTCTTAACCAGCGTTCACAGGATGTTCTTGCTGCAAATAACTGGAACGTTGCCCAGTACGCGGTTCTTCTTCACATGCTTGCACAGTGCGTAAATATGAATGTTGGTGAGCTGGTTCATGTTATTGCGGATGCACATATATATGACAGACATGTTCCGCTTATTGAGGAACTTATTACCAGGAAGCAGTATCCGGCTCCAACATTTAAGCTTAATCCGGATATTCATGATTTCTATCAATTTACTAAAGATGACATTATAGTTGAGAATTATATTACCGGTGAGCAAATTAAGGATATTCCTATTGCAATCTAAAAAAGGAGAGAAGACGAATGAATGCTATTGTAGCAGTTGACAGTAACTGGGCTATTGGAAATAAGGGACAGCTGTTAATCAGTATTCCTGCAGATATGAAGATGTTTCGTCAGGAGACTACCGGTAAGGTGATTGTGCTCGGAAGGAAGACCATTGAAACCTTTCCAAATGCCAAACCGCTTCCTAACAGGGTCAATATTGTTATGTCAGGGAATCCGGATTATACAGTAGATGGTGCAACAGTTGTTCACAGTGTTGAAGAATTGTTGGAGGAAGTTAAGAAGTATAACACTGAAGATGTATATATAATAGGTGGTGATTCTGTATATAAGCAGATGATTGATTATTGTGATACGGTCCATGTTACAAAGATTGACAGGGAATATGAAGCAGATGCATATTTCCCAAACCTTGATAATATGCCGGAGTGGGAAATTACTGCCGAGAGCGAGGAACAGACATACTTTGATACTACATATGCGTTTGTAAAATACGAAAAGAAGCAGAAGTAGGAAGGAAGGTCATATGACTAGACAGGAAAAACTAAATTATATTGTTAATGAAAATCCGGATGAGTTTATCCTGAAGGAAGAACAGGAGAGACTCAAATATGTAATTATGCAAGAGTTCGTAAAGCTTCGTAAGGAGAAAAAGGTTACGCAGGCTGAACTTGCGAAAAGAACCGGTATAGCAAGACCTAATATAGCCAGAATGGAAAATGGTTCTTATAACCCTACTATTGATATGATGGCACGTTTGGCAGCAGGATTGGATATGCACCTTGATATTAAATGGGTGCCAAATAATAATTAGGAAGTTGATTGAATAAGTGAGTGAATTAACAAGCATTGAAAAAAAAGAAATCGATGTGAGTATCATATGTCCGGTATACAATAAGGAAGAATATATCAGTCAGGGACTTGACAGTATTTTGTCCCAAAAAACGGACTATTCATATGAGATATTGGTTGGAGAGGATTGTTCTACTGATAATTCATATGAAGTGCTTAAGGCATATGAGAAGAAGTATCCGGATATTATTCACATTTACAGAAGAGAGAAGAATCTTAGGCAGAGCGCCAATGTGTATGATTTATTTAAGAAATCACAGGGAAAGTATGTAATGATACTGGACCTGGATGATTACTATACAAGTGATTATAAGATTGAAAAACAGGTCTCATTTTTGGAAGAGCATACGGAATACATTGGTACTGTTCACGATTTTGAGGTCGTGGATAAAAGCGGTAATGTTATAACAGATGAGCAGAATGCTAAGCCGATTACCGAATATCTGGGGAAAGAGATTAGACTGGACGACTTTTTGGAAAAAGGATTCATTTTTCAAACGGCTACATTATGTTATCGTAATATTTGGAGAGATGACTGGGATTATTCAATTCTATATACTTCAGATGATACAGTAGTTGATCTTACAATTAATACAATTTTACTTAAGAGAACTCCTTTATTTGTTTTGCCGGAGACACTTAGTGCATACAGGCTTGTAATAGAGGATGGGGCAGCCAATGTAAGATCAGTCTGTTCTAAGGACTTAGCAAGTGATTATGAGCAAAGTACAGAGCATTTGTATGCACTTAATAAGTTCTTTAATTATGAGGTAGACTTTTCTAAAAAGTGGGAGCATTTGCTTAAGGCCTATCTGCAGGGAGTTAAGCAGGGTGAGGATAAGCGATATAAGCTTGGAACCTTCTTAAAAATGTATATAAAGGCAGACAGGCGTGCAAGGAAAAGATTGAACCGGGACTTTACGGGTGCAATCGCCAGAAAAATAAAAAGATAATATTATAATAAAATGAGACGACTTAATGGATGAAGGTTTTGCTTAAGCTAAAAGCCGTCTCTTATTATTGGAGATTATTATGAGGCTGATTCATTGTGCAGATATTCATCTTGATTCTAAGATGAATGCAAATTTTGATAAAAATAAGGCAATAGAGCGACGTGCTGAAATCCTTAATACTTTTGTTCGCATGGTTAGGTATGCCCAAAAGAATGATGTAAGAGGAATTCTTATTGCAGGTGATATGTTTGATACATCTACTGTATCTGCACTTACAAGAAATACTGTATTAGATACCATTACTGCCAGTCCGGATATAACCTTTTTCTATCTCAAGGGAAATCATGACAGGGATGGATTTATAGATTCGCTTAATGAGCTTCCTGAGAATCTTAAACTATTCGGTGATGAGTGGATTTCATATAAAATTCGCGATGACAGTAGTGTCATAATTACGGCGACAGAACTGTCAGCATCTAATTCGAGGACCTGTTACGAAAGCCTTAAGCTTGATGAGGATAAGATTAACATAGTTATGATGCATGGTCAGGAGATTAACAGTTCACCCGGAGATAATGCTGAATGTATAGATATTAGGGCACTTCGCGGGAAGCATATAGACTATCTTGCTCTGGGGCATATACATAGCTTTAAGAAGATCAGATTTGATGCAAGAGGTGTGTATTGTTATCCGGGATGTCTGGAAGGTCGTGGCTTTGATGAACCGGGAGAGCACGGTTTTGTTTTACTTGAAATAGATGAGATGACCAAGACGGTCAAAAGACAATTTATCTCGTTTGCTTCAAGAGAACTGCATATTTTGGCAGTTGATATAAGCGGATGCTTGACCTCAACACAGATAATTGAGTGTATTGAGAACAAAATCGAAGAAAAGGGAATGGATTCCAAAAATCTTGTTGAGATTGTTCTTTCCGGTGAAGTGGATGTTGAATGTGAGAAGAATATTGATTATATAAAGAAGCATTTTGACGGTCGTTTCTTTTTGATAAGATTGAGTGACAAATCAAAGCTTAAGATTAATTATGAAGAATATCTGCATGATGAGTCGCTTAAGGGAGAATTTGTCAGGAAGGTAATGGCTGATGGTTCTTTTTCTGAAGAAGAAAAAATGGAGGTATTTAAGCTAGGACTTAGTGCGCTTGCAGGAGAGGAGATAATTATATGCGACTAATAAGCTGTCATATCGAGAATTTCGGACGCTTACATGAATTTGATTATGATTTCTCTGAAGGCTGTAATCGTATAGCCTGTCATAATGGCTGGGGAAAAAGCACACTTGCTGCATTCATACGAATAATGTTCTTTGGCTTTGAGGGTGAGAAAAAGAGAAACGGCTTTGAGAATGAGCGTAAAAGATGGATGCCATGGCAAGGCGGAGTGTTTGGAGGGAGTCTGACATTTTCAGACGAGGTACATACCTATACAGTAACAAGAATATTTGGTACTAAGGCTGCTGATGATAGATTTGAACTTAGAGATGCTATAACAGGGCTTGTTAGTAATGCGTACACAGAACAGCTTGGTGAAGAGATTTTTGGGGTTAATTCTGAGTCATTTATGAGGACTGTTTTTATTGGTCAGAATGATGTTGCAACCTCTACAACCGATGGAATTAATGCAAAAATCGGAAATGTTGCCAATACTACAATGGATATTGACGGTTATGAGAAAACTGCGGAGATGTTGAATGGGCTTTTGAATCAGAATAGTCAGACCAGAGTGACAGGCAGCATTTATAAGCTTAATAACGAAGTTGCCGAGTTGCAGGCAGAGATTAATTCAAAGCACGATCTTGATAATGAAATAAGCGAGATTGAAGCCAAAATTACGGAAAATGATAAGGCTCTTGCGATTCTTGCGGAGTATATGGACACAAATGTAAATGGACAGCGCAAGGTTGCTGAGTATAAGGATATTAAATCAGTAATGGAAGTTTACCGGAAGATTTCCGAGGATTGTAATGCGAGAGTTGAGGAATCCAATAAGAAAAGAGAAGAACTTCCGGCTGAAATTCCGGATGAGGCTACAATAAGGGAATATATAGAGCTTGCCGGTGAGGCATCGAAAATAAAAGGTGAGGCTAAAGGCTGTCTCATAGATGAGGATGATGAAAAGTACCTTGAAAAGCTTCGCAAAAAATACAGTGGCAGCGATATTACTGAGGATAAGCTCATTTCGATTTCCAGAAGATGGAATGAGAGAGAAAAAATGCTGATAGAAGAAGCAAATGAGGCGGCGGCGATTAAGGTTGACAAAACTGAGGCTACATCCCGGGTTGATGGTGTAAGGGTTCCGACTAAAGCCTACTGGGGAATAGCATTTATTGTGGCTGCAGTTGCAATGGCAATAATTACAGTTCTTTTTTCTGCAAATCAGGTAATTACATATGCGGGGCTTGGAATTGCCGGTGCAGTGGCAGTTTGCGGAATTCTGTTTGGCGTATTTGTATCAAAAAATCATCAGTCTGATATGGATGCCTACTTTGATGAGATTTTCGCTGATATAGAGCGGAAGGAACAGGCCTATGAAAGGCAGGTTGAACATCGTAGGAAGCTTGAAAAGGAGATAGAAGAATTCTTTAAGTCGCTTGGGATGTCTTTTTCCGAGAAAACGGTACAGGAGGACATTCATTCAATCAGAAGTGAGTTGGATAGCTATGAACGACTGCTGCTTAAACAGAAGGACTATTATGAAGTCATTAACAGATATGAGCAGGTAAGCGAGAAAATTGCTACTTATCTGAAGGGGCTTGGCATTGAGAACAGTAATGATTACCAGGCCACTCTGAATGGATTACTTATTTCGCTTAATTCATATAATTCAGCTAAAAAGCTTGCAGAGGCTGCTGTCAGAGAGAAGGAGAATTTTGAAAGGGAAAAAGATATAGCAACGTTAACGGCTATAGATATTCCGGGTAATCTTCCCAATATAGAGAATCTGACGGAAGAATATGAACAGATGGGTAGGGAAGTAATTAGAATAAATAATCAGCTAAAGGATGATAAGCAGAAGCTTCGAGCGCTTAGAGAGAGTAAGGAAATCCTTGATGAAAAGCGCAATATACTTAGTGAAAAGAAAGCTAAGCTTGAAAAAGCAAAGAAAAATTATCATATTCTGGAGCTGACTACCGGTAAACTGGCGGAAGCAAAAGAAGCGTTTACTTCAAAATATATGGATCCGCTGCTTAAGAACTTTAACAGATATTATAGCATTCTTACGGGTGAAGATACCCGGGAATACAGAATGGACGCCAATATTAATATGTCTGTTGAACGACAGGGGACCAGACATGAAATAGATTTGCTTAGTACCGGATATCGTGATCTTGTGGGCTTCTGTATGCGACTAGCCCTGGTGGATGCAATGTATAAGGAAGAGAAACCGGTGCTGATACTGGATGATCCGTTTGTAAATCTTGACAGTAAGAGAAAAAAGGGAGCAGCAGCACTTATTGAGAAACTTGCAGAGAATTATCAGCTGGTTTATTTTACATGTGACTAAGTAGTTTTTTTGATTGCATTATGATAAGATTATAGTGATGGCGCAAGTCATGGGAATGAAGAAAAAGATTGGAGAAAACGATGGCAGAGCAGAAGATTTTACTGGGTAACGAAGCTATTGCGCGTGGAGCCTATGAAGCCGGCGTTAAGGTTTCGTCAGCATATCCGGGTACACCGAGTACAGAGATTAGTGAAAATCTTGTTCAGTATGACGAGATTTATTGTGAATGGGCACCTAATGAAAAGGTTGCTGTGGAGGTTGCAAGTGGTGCATCAATAAGTGGTGTCAGATCGATGGCATGTATGAAGCATGTCGGACTTAATGTTGCAAGTGATCCATTATATACAATGTCTTATATTGGTGTTGGTGGCGGCATGGTTCTTGTTGTCGCAGATGATCCCGGTATGTATAGTTCACAGAATGAACAGGATACAAGAATGATTGGACGTGCGTCAATGGTTCCTGTTGTTGAACCATCTGATTCGCAAGAAGCTAAGGACTTTTTTAAGTATGCATTTGATCTTAGTGAAAAATATGACACACCGATGATTCTTCGTACAACTACAAGACTCGCTCATTCACAGGGACTTGTAACACTTGAAGACAGATGTGAGCCGGTTGATGTTCCATATGAGAGAAATATAGCTAAGAATGTTATGATGCCTAATAATGCGATTAAGCGTCATGTTTTCGTAGAAGATCGTCTTAATAGAATGGCTGATGATGGAGC
>JAGHUN010000048.1 GCA_018064805.1 Candidatus Colinaster scatohippi | reverse complement strand
GTTACCAAATGTATGAAAATTCATATTTAGTTTCCTCCCATCATTATGATTATCGATTCTGCCAAGCATGAGAACATTTTTCCTGGATCGTATTTTCCCCTAAGCTGATCGGCATAATGATTCGCTTAACTAATCTGTTCATCTTTTACCTGACTTTCCACTTTCTCAAGTAAAAAGTGAGTCCTAAAGGACTCACTCTTTCTTTAACTATTCCTCAAGATCAACCCACTTGCCGCTGAACTGATATAACCCTGTTTCATTCTGCACATATTTGGCCACTTTATTACATCCCTCATTCTGGCAAAAAATAACCGGATGTTTAGAGTCATACGTTTCATCAGGGTTAAATCCATCCCCGGGATTATGCCTTATTTCTCTTTTTTCCTCACAGCGGTTACACTTCCTTACATCACAATAGTAAGACGGAGAATAGGAACCATCAGACCCAACTATATTATCCGACCAAACATGCCCTCTTGCTGTACCCTCCACCTCTCTTCTATCAAAATAAGTACATTGATACTCCCTTTCTAATCGATTATCACATTCATATGTCACTAGTTTATTCTCAGTGCAGGTTTCAGGCACTTCTCTTGCCGGATTTTCTCCCAAACTATGGGAATCATATTTTTGTCTTCTGGATACCTCGACCTCTACATGACATCTGCTACAAGTTCCAAAATCAGCAATTATAATCTCAGTGCAATAATAAGTTTCCGCTCCCTCAACCACTCTTGTTTTCTCAATACTCTCAACACTATGACCAAGAGCTCCAAATGTATCTATTTTTGTTTCCAGGCAGGTCTTACACTTATAGGTTGCTGTTCCGTCTTCCGTACAGGTCGGTTCCTCTACAGTTTCTACATATACCCATTCATGGATATGCTTCACTTCATTATCAGAAGACTCTTCTGTTTTTGGCTCTGAAGGTTTACTTGTTGGAACAACTCCGGAAAGTGCTTTTTCGCTCATATCGATGCCCAGTATTGCATTTATTGCACTCTGTTTATCCATATTGTCAGAACTTGCTATACTCTCAATCTCCGTAAGCTGTCTGATCGTATCCTGCTGCAGTGAAGCTGTTGCCTCCTCTATACTAACAATTGCATTTTCTCCTATAGCATTAACTATTCTTGCATTAAGCAGCGAATCCTGCGCCAGCTGAACTTTCGTAAAGCCTGAAACATCCTGCATTGTCACAGAGGCTGCTTCAATATCAAGACCTGCTTCATCATTATCAACACTGACAATCTTGCCACTTAGTACATCGATAGGCATATACTCTCCAGATTCTGAATCCACAGCAAAGCCTTGTACTTTTCCTTCCAGGCACAGTATCTGTGTTTTTCCATTCTGAATTCTTATTTCTGTTGATGTACCCGATGCACCTACAATACCGACAATAGCATCAGGAGTACGTATCGTCAGATATGTGTCCTCCTCGAGCTGTTCTGCTATATCCAAAAAGACGCTTCCTGATAAAATATCTACTGCAAAATTATTACCATCCTGCAGAATTACAGTTTTAGAAAGTGCATCCTGTTTAACCAGCTTGGTATCATCCAGCTGTATCCAAGCATAACTTGACAATCCTGTAACAACATGATATCCGTTTAATATTTCCATATTGTCACGAGCTTTTTGCGGTCTGCTGTTACCATAAACTGCTACCGTTCCCTCCTGCTTGGATAGTACCATCTTCTTAGCAGGTGCCTCTCCAACTGCCATTACAGATATTGATCCGGTCAAAAAAAGGCACACAACCATCAATACACATATGAACCGTTTCGACATTGCCGATTCCCTCATATTACATCTCCTTAATAATGCTTTTTCTCATAATCAATATTCATCGTATCATTTTTTTATTATAAAACGAATCATTTTTACCGTCTATATCAATAATAATGTAAAAAAAGTTCAAGACAGGAACTTGAACCACTACATCTAGTATTATACATGCACTATAATATAACCACACATCTTTAATGTTAAGAGCTTATAGTACCGAATTATCATTTAAAAATATCAAAACCAAATAGTTCATTATTTTTCATATAATTTTCCTTAACCATAGTGTTTCCACAACCCTATCATCTTCAGCCTTTCGACAGATTTCCACCGACAAGTAATGCTAATCCAAGTGCAAGCACCGTAAATGGATATACAATGTTTGTTGCAACATTACCATATGCTCCAGCCTCACTCCAGCCTATAAATATCTGATCAACGATATTATACAGTGCGGCTACTACCATGCTTATAACGCATGGGATAGAGAACCTTTTTATTTCCATCAACTTTGTATTTTGAAATTCCCATGTTAAATCCTTCTTAACATTCATTTTCATTTTTATGCATTTAGCCTAAACTTACTTTTCTAAGTAAGCAATCAACTCATACAATAATCTCCTATAAAACAAAGTATCATTGCTGGGATAACCAATTGCATTGCACTGATTGTTCTATTATATGATTTCATTCAAAAATCCCTCCTTGGCAAAATTAATTTGAATTTCGGTACTATTTCCACTTAAAAGAATACTTTATCGCTTTTTTGCTACAGTTATCAACACATGCCCCACACTGTATACATTCCGAGCACTTGCTGTTAATACCTTCTGTAACAATCTTTTCTACATCAAGTCCCATAGGACAAACCCTACTACATTTCTTACATGAAATGCATTTTGATGTATCTGCTTCAATATGAAGCTGTGGAATATGAAGGAACTGACCCACTCTTGAACCAACAATCATAAATGGTGCCATCCAACAAATATAATGACAAGCGGCTCTTCTACCATGAATCAATGCTGGTATAAGTAGAAGAAAGATAACGCTATAATATATTATGTAGTTATATATTTCTGTAATAGAAATTCCATGGTCTGTCATAAAAAAGAAGTTAACCGTCACCTTATTTTTACCAAGAATAAAGGTCACAACAACAGCAACAATCCAGATAACCCAGATAACAAATTTAATGTAATTACGCCATCCCTGTTTTGCTGGTTTATTATTGACACTTAATGCACACTCCTGAAGTCCACCTGCCGGACACAAATATCCACACCACACTCGTCCTAAAAACATAGAGCATACAAACATTAGACAGAAAACAATAAAACTACCATTCATTATATGCTCTGAAGCAGCTTGAATAATAAGATACGGAGAAAAATACCACATAGTCACTGGAAATAATAATAAAGATATTAAAAGT
>JAGHUN010000019.1 GCA_018064805.1 Candidatus Colinaster scatohippi | reverse complement strand
TGGTCATTATAGCCAACCATATTGCTGATTTCACCTATGCTGTAATCAGAAGTTTTGAGAAGATCCATAGCCCTACGCAATCGAAGGTTTATTAAGTACTGTAATGGCGATATCATCTCAATATTTCTAAAATTGCGTCTAAACCAACAAGCGCTCATACCTCTTGATGACGCGTATGCTTCAATACTTATATCTTCGGAATAATGTGTCTCAAAATATTGCTTTGCGAGCTTGATTTCTTCTCGAATTTGCTTTTGTGAATAAGACTCAAACGGATTTGTGTTATCTGTAATGTTGTTCATTATGCCACCTCATTTTGTATCGTTTTTTCCATATTCTGTATTTATTATCGCATACTATTTAGAAAAAGGAAACTATATAATTTTTAGTATCAAAATGATTAAAAGTTAGCAGAAAGGCAAGGTAGAGAATGACTGAAAAAACTGAAAAGGAAATAGAAACGATGTTTATGAATGATGTTGCAAGGGAAAAGCTGCACGTTGCTGATAAACTACTAAATTCCAGATTTGACACAATTAGAAAGAGCGCTCCAAACCTGCTTCTGACAGCAGATGAAGGTTATGGATTAACAACCTATGGTAAGGCTTATGCCAAGATCGTTGATGAATCACTGGCGCTTAAGGTTAGAGGTAGAGAGACTTTTCTGGAACTCGTTTTTCCTAAAAATAATGAGATGGAGGAGAAGTTATTCTATGACTCTCCTAGAGTTGTGGCGGAGTATCGTAATAGATTTTACGGAACCATGATTATCTCGTTAAGGGAATATACAGGTATGGATTTAATTAAAAGTGAGTCGCTTGGAAGATTACTTGAATTTATTGAGGGCAATAAGGATAATATTCATTTCATTTTTCATATTCTTCCTGAATTCTCTGCCCAAAAGAAACTATTAGCGAAATTGAGGGAAGTAACTAATATTGATGAGGTAATATTCGATAAACCAGGCAGTGATTTGGGCCGTTCCTATATTGTCGACAAACTGAATGATAATGGAGTTTCAATAAGTAAAACGGCAGTAAAACTTCTTGGTGAGAAAGTACTTCCCGGTTTGGTTGCCATGGCTGATTATAAGGGATACAAGTCACTTAGCTCATTTGTCGATAGATTATATCTTGAAATAGGTATGTGGGAAAAAGGTGAAGAAGACCTAATCATAGATGAGTCTATGGTTGAGCAACTTGAGAAAAAGATGTTAAGAGAGGCAGAAGAAAAAGCAAATGGCACTTACAGTATCGGTTTTGTTAAAGGGAAGGGGTGAAAAGTATGATAGGCAATCATTATATTAATCCAAATGTTACTTATAGCAGATATGCAGAACCGGAAGAACTTGAAGCCGATTATACCGAAGTTAGGTATGATGATCCGGATGTTATCAATGAGGCCGCAGGAATTGGAATTGAGATAAGGCGTAATAATAGGGGAGAGGTTATAGGCGCTTTGGTTGATGGAAGAGATACTAATACGATTATTGCTTCATCAACGGGGGCAGGAAAGACTACATACCTCCTGCAGTACATTCTTTCATGTATTTATGCCAGAATGCCTTTTGTGGTTCATGATCCCAAGAATGAATTATATGGAATATTTTACACATTGCTTATGGAGAGGGGATATAGAGTCCGAGTAATTAATTTCCGAGAACCCACAAAAGGTGATAGGTTTAATTTCCTAAAGGGAGCTGCAAAAGTTTACAAGGAAGGTGAAAAGGGCAAGGCCCTGGTTATGGTTAGTGAAATAGCATCGCAGCTATATTCCGAAGTAGAGGATGTTAATGACAAATTTTGGACAGAAACCAGTGTTAATTTATTCTTGTGTTATTTCTGTATAGCTGCGGAAATTTATGAACCTGAAGAAGTTAACTTGCAGACAATTTACGGAATTCATATCGTTGGAATGGTTAAAGAAGGAACTAAGATGTGGATTCAGACATATCTTGATGCGCACAGGGATGACAAATGTTATGAATTAGGAATTCCTTTTGCTGATGCTCCGAATGACACTAGGCAATCCATTCATGCCGTCTTTTCTTCCGGTTTGGTTCATGCACTTCTGGACGACGATGTTGCAGATTTGACATCGGATTCTTCTTTTTCGATAGATGAACTCGTATCTACCGATAAACCAACAGCTCTGTTCATAATCACTAGTGATGAGACACCTAAAGCATATTCTTCCATAGTAGCCGCAATTGTTGAGACAATATATAGCAGTCTCATCAAGTATGCACAGAAGGATGGAAAAACCTTTTCAAGACTTCCTAAAAGTACACATTTTATTATTGATGAAGCCGGACATATTAAATTCAATAATATTAATGAGATGATGACAACAAGTAGAGGACGAGGAATCAGGGTGGTATTGGTATTGCAAAGCCTTAAGCAGTTGAATGTTCTTTACGGTAAAGATTTGACAGACATAATAATTGGAAATGCACAGAATTTTGTTTATTTGTCATCCACGGATATGGAACTTCAGAAACTAATTAGTGATAGATGTGGCAATAGAATTAATGAAACTACCGGTAAAATTGAACCACTAATAAGCACAAATGATTTGGCAAGATTTAGGTTGGGGGATGCATTGCTTTTATTAGATCGACATATGCCGTATAGGACGACATTCCCTGATTTGCCGAGTTATAAAATGCTTGAACCACTGGAAAGAGTTGAATTTGCTGAAAGAACAAAACTAGAGAAAACACCGAACTTATTTAAAGAAAAGGTGAAGGAACTGGCAAAAGAAAAGTCTCGTAGCGAATATGAAGCGCGCAGAGATGATAGACAAAAAATGATAGAAATGCGTGAAAAGGAGATGAGGAAGAAAGCGGAACTCCCGGCAATATTAGCTGCTGAATTGGATAGAATAATCAGAATGGAGGTGTGAGCGTAGTGAAATTTTACAGAGCAGGAGAGTGCCTTAGCTATGGACTTGGAAGTGAATTGATTGCAAAAGAGGGTAAAGACGGTAGGAATTATAACCTGAAAGCTTTTTTAGTGTACTTTACACTTAAGGAATTTATATCAAGGGAAACTGTTGAAAATATAAGGGATATCCTTGATTTTGATATGAGTAGTGCTGATGCACTTAAAGACAGGTTCAAATTCCTTGCAAAACCTATAATTACAGATTTAAAAGAGCATTTACATTTTGAAAATATGGAAGAATTGTTTGAGAGGCTTAATACAAAACTGTTACCTAACTGGGTATTTGATGTGTGCAATGACTTGTTTGAAATTTTGCCGGAGGCATATCTTATAGGCGATAAGCTCTATTACATAATTAGAGATAATGATTGTTACCTCTTTAGATGTGTAAGTGTGGATGATGGCATTTCACTTAAAGATTATAGTAATGATTTGCAGTTGGAATATCGCCTTAAAAATAAGGATGACGGACCGGTTAACCGTACAATTTCTAACAAGTATATGCACATTATAGGCTTTGACGCTCTACGTGGACGTCTATATTTAAGACCCAATTATGCAATTGATTTTTATGCAGAATACCATTTGGATACGAATGTGGAAGTAATTAAGCCCTATAAATGTGTGGGTTTATTAGATGATATTATTCCTATAGTTATTAGAGATAATATGCTGGTTGCTGAAATAAGTAGCGGGATTAGAAATATCAAAGAATATAATCCGATGGAAAGCTATCGCATTATTGAAGATTACATCTATGTATGCCCGGCATATCTAAAGCCGGTGATGTTTAGGCCGTATAAGCTTTTGATTGATGGGGAAAGAATGGAAATCACAGATGAAGAATCAAATCGATTTGTATATAACGCCATCAGAAGGGATATTATGCGTCATTCGCATTTATTTAGAGATGATTCCGATGAGAATACTTCTTCCGAGGGTGAAGACGAGGTGAAACTTACAATTGCTTATTTAAAAAAGCATTTACTTCCGAACCTGGATTTATGTAAAAGCAAGGAAATGAGAACCTATTACTTTTTAATTGAACTGTTGGAAAAGTATTTTTCGGAAGATGAGAATTTACATGATTATTTTTATATGTTTGGGGATGTTTCAAAGAGATTAAACGAAAAAGGAAGTGGGACATTTATAACTGAAGATATTTATTGGATGTTATATGAAATGAATGCTTCTGAGAAACTGTCTAAAGTGATTCGTGATATCAATAAGTTACGTGACTTACTTATGAAAGATGCATTTTGGACGGATGAATATATTGAGGAAACTTGTGCAGCTTCCGCAAGTGGTGGATGTGTTGGGAATTTTACATTGAATGGTAAAGACATTGAGGCTGAAAAATATGAATTGAAGAATGGCTCGCTTATTGGGGAGATGATAGTAGGCGGACTTACTAAAAACGAGGAAGGGAATGTATCCTTCAGTTTGGAGACAGGTTTATTCGAAATTCAGTATAGTAGAGAATTGCTTATGGAGGAAATGGTTATAGTTGAAAATACTTTTAATCTTAGGGGTATGCCTTGCCACTATGTATGTTATGTAAGGTAATTATTGTAGATAAAAACAATAGCAAAGAAGGGAGGGATATATAATGCTATTTACTAATAGAGAGTGTGAGAGGACTCTTTATGATATTCAGGGAACTGCAAATAGTAATTATAATGAATGTGAATTTCCACAGGCTGATGCCGAGGAAATGAATTATATGGAATGTGAGTTTAGCAATGATCCTGAAGGCTTTTGCCTGTTTCTTTTTCTTAGGACAGATGTGGAAGAGAAAAACTATGTTGATATATATGTATGGGATTGCATGCTTTACCCGGAAATATACCATAGATTTGTCATTGCCAATGGAGTTAAGCCAGATCCGGATACAGAGAAGCGGTTGCTCTATTATATAAGAGAAATTTATAAGGGAAATGGCAATTATAATAAATACTATATTAACGAGTTTTTAGCGAAGGCTAAAGATACATTTCCTGAATGGCATTTGGAGGATTACTCGTATATGTATTTGGCTGAGGCACTTTCAAATATGTATTTTGCAAGCTTTAGAAGTGGTATTAGAGAATTGTTATATAAGAGCGAACTTAATCATATAGGTTTTAATCTGGATGCTGTCTATGAGTATGATGTACTTGCATCCTCACCGGAATGGTTATTAGGCAAAAGAGTGCCGTTAAAACTGTTGAGAATACTGAATAAACCATCGTTAGTTTATTATTTGTATGCACAGGACACCATTGATGTAGCGATTGGGATATATGAAGCATATTCTGATTATGTTACTGATGATAAGCTGTCTGATGCACAATTTGAGTATTTGGAAAGATTATATATGTGTGGTGGTGTGTATGGAGGGAAGGGATTTAGTCGCGCAGTCTTTAATAAACTGGCAGGTGAGAATTGCGCAGATATAGTTGATTTGTATGGCCGTTTTCTGGAAGCCAAAAGGGAAGTTGAAGGCATAGGAATAAGATTACCACAGCCGGAGAACGTAGAAGATGAAACTATTCGATTAGAAACTTATATTGACTATAGAAATGGTAGAGCTTATGAGAACAGTATGGTATCAATAAGAGCTGCTGAAGCAGAATTTGAATATGAGGATAATCAATATCTAGTAAGGCTGCCAAAATCAGGCGAAGAGATGTGTATGGAGGCAATAAAGCAGCATAATTGTCTGGGCGAATATGTATATCGTCATGCAATCGGCAAAACGACGATAGTATTCTTAAGAAAAAAATCCAGACCGGATAAATCGTATGTGACAATGGAGATATCTGAAAATGAAATAGTACAGGTATTTAAGCAGTGCAACCAATATCCTGATTGTGCAACATATTCTTTTATAGAGAGATACGCGGAGATAAAGGGATTTGATTATAATCCGCACCGTTTAATTAGAACTAATTCGTGGATTGATTTTTTGTATGATGCTTTTGGTATAGATGTCTGCGATACACCTGTGGAATTGGATAAGTATTTGTTGGAATATGATAAGAAACATTCGAAAAAAGTTGGATAACGTGGTGTGATGGTTAGGAGAGGTATAGAAAATGGATATATTGGGAGTTGACATTAATGCTATTAATTTAGAACGTGATGATGAGTATATGGAAATTGAGTATGTGGATGAGGATATTGATGATGAATATATAGAAGGTAAGAATGGCAAGGGTGAACCGGCTGATGACTTGCTCTTTGATGAGGATTTTCCATTTGGCGATCCGGAGGAGTATGAATTGGCCATGAGAGATAAGGATATGCGAGAATTTTTACTGGAAAAGATAAAATTAAGACATACCGAAGTTGGCGCAGAGATAGATAAGGTAAATGAAGCAATCAGTGACTTTAGTAAATATGGGGCAGAATTTGAACTAATAAGTGGCCTGCTTAAGAATAAGAAGGAATATACGGAAGTAATAGGTACGGTTGCTCTTTTGGTTGGGCCAATTTGCCACATATATGATGATAAAGGGATGTATGTGTCATTTATTATGGCCGATAAGTGTATGGGCGATGTCGAATTTGAGCAAGGCAACAGAATAGCGGTTGTACTAAAAAGACTGCATATTCTTGATGCAGTGCGCGGCCACATAGCATTGTCGGTAACTAAGTTGAAAAAGAAAAAAGAAGAGCCAATCTGCGTGGAAGAGCACTTAGGCTGTGGAGATATAGTAAAGGCGTTGGTAACTGATTTTGATAAGTGTTTTAACATTGATTATGCACTTTCTCTTAGTTCTTTTGAAATTGCCGAGTTTTTTGCGCCGGGAAGGAGATATGATTATGCATATGCACTTGCGCATTCCGATGATGATTATGAGGAAGCAGCTGATTTACTGGGATCGTTATTAGAGGGAGTAAACGATGATGAATGCTTGAGGTGGATTCATGTAAGATTAAATTCCCAAACGGATGATTATATTGAAGAATTATGCAAAATTTCTGATATAATGGAAGCAAACCATCTTGCTGATGGAAAAACCCATATTACGGCAATTAGTCAGATTGGGATGCAGGAAATGGCACAGATATTTGTGATTGTTTCAAGGCCATAATGCGTAAAGAATATTTAAGTTATTATAAGGAAGAAAGATTATGAAGAAAAAAGTTATCATTACAGTTTGCTTGATTTTAGTTGTTCTTTTATTGTTGGTGAGTCCGGTAATAGTTATTCTTTTGTTTGGAAGCAAGCCGGAAGAAACTATTGTAGAACTCCCTAATGGTGAACTGGTAAATGAATACCTAATCCATGAGACTCCATTGCTTATATCAGAAGAGGAGGTGGAAGAGAATGAAAATAGGAAGATTGGGCTGATAGAATATGAGTATGATAGCTATAATCGCATCACAAAGGAGACGGAATATTCATATATTGAATCAAAAGATATGTACGAATGTTTTTCAACAAAAGAGTTTATTTTGGGTGAGGATGGCACATTTTTTGAGCATAAATACAATGATGTGAATAGCACAATTTGTATATATGATAACCAGGACAGAATGTATGTTGCAGATGATTTTAACGAAAAAAAAGCCAGGCTTTGTGCGATATCAAGATATTGGAATGGGAATCGGTATTATATAAGGCGTCTTGAGAATGGTTTTTTAGTTGGAAGAGAAACTTTTAATATCCTTGGTGATGTGAGCAGTAGTGTGTCTATAACAACTCTGGGACATTTTGAAAAGTATAACTATGAATATGAGTATGATTCAGATGGTAATATTTTAGTAGAAAAATTTATATGGGGAAAAGAAGAAGAGCACCAGTATCGCATAGAGGAATATACATATGATGAAGGAAGAGTTGTTGAGAAGAAATCTATGCGTTTCAATAGGCTTGGTGATATAGAAAAACAGTATGTTACTACTTACACATATGCGGAGGAGTAATCTCTTGAGTTGGAGGTATAGGATATATGAGGAAAAGGGTGATTTCATGTGTACTGGTTATTGCACTTATGGTGATAATTGTGCATTATTTTAATCCCAGGGGGGAGAGCGATTTGGTTGTTAAACTCCCTAATGGTCAGTTGGTGAATGAAGATAATGTATATAACACTCCATTGTTAGTTGCTGAGGAACAATACTTGAATGGGGAAATATCAAGGGTCATATATTATGAGTATGATGAGTTTAATCGAATAATACGGAGACAGGCATACAATTGTTCGAATAATTCTGGGAATACTAATGAGTTGTGGCAGACTTTATCTTATACATACAAGGACGATGGGTCTTATAATATAGATGAGCAGTATTATTCAGAATTTAGTGAACATAATTTATTCACATATGACAAGTATGGAAGAGAAATAAAAAGTGAGTATCATCTTGATGATGGTGAAAATAGCATAAATAGTGTAAATACAGCAGAGTATATTAGAAAAAGTCCCAAATGTATTGTTGTGGTACACAGACCACCGGACCCTCAATATGCCTGGGAAGAAACTAAGGAATATGATAGTCATGGAAATGAGATTAATGTCAGAATTAAGCATTATGCAGAGAGTATCGAGAGGACTGGAAATAATCTTCAACAATCAGCATATGATTATACCTATAAGTATGATGAGCATGACAATATCATATCGGTAATCCAGGACAGTCATAACTCGACATTACTCGTTTGTAATTATAGATATAATAATGATGACAGTCTGCTTAATGAAGAGAGAACTGATTATTCATTAAATTACAATTGGGAAACAGGAGAGTATGAAAATAAAATTACCGGCAGGTTAATTACAGACTACACCTATGATAATCAGGGGCTTTTGATGGAAGAAAATGCAATAAGATACGATGAAGAGGATTGTGTAAATGCAGAATTCCGTACGCTATATTATTATGAAGGAATATAACGTATATGCGTATAGAATGTATTTCAAACTGTGCATTGAAAAGAGGCTATAATTATGAATGATATGGGGTCCATCGTTGACATACATACGCATATTTTACCCGCACTTGATGATGGCGCAACAGATTTGGAAATGACCAGGCAAATGCTTCGTATGGCATATGAAGAGGGAGTACGATATCTGTTTTTTACACCTCATGCGGATAGTTATAATTATAATAAGCTATCGCGTATCAGGAAGAATATGGATGCAATTAGGGAATGGTGCAGAGATCAAGAGATTAATCTTGAATTATTTCTGGGTGCGGAAATCTATTATGATTCCGATGAATCCATTAAGGCGATTATTAAAAAATTAAAAAGAGAAAAATATCCAACATTGAATAATACTAATCTGGTTCTGATTGAGTTCTATATGGGTGGAATTACATTGCAGGAAGTTATTCCTGCAATGGAGGCACTGTTTGAAGCCGGGTACATACCGGTTATAGCACATGTAGAACGTTATGGATTGACGTTTGAGGAATTGATGGAATTAAAGAATATTGGATGCCTCTTTCAATTAAATCTCTGCGATTTGTTTTATGAGAATACTGCATGGGAGAATGAAATGAATCAAATGGCCAGAAGACTGGTCAAAGAGAAAATGATAGATTTCGTAGGAACAGATGCACATGACGTGGAACGTCGCCCTGCAAAAGTTGTAGAATATGTGGATTATCTCTATTCTAATTATGATAAGGAATATATTGATGATATATGCGTTGGTAACGCTGAAAGACTGTTGAAATTAGGATGAGATGGACACATATGGAGTATTTTGGACAACCGATTCTATAATTATTAAATTTTCGCAAATTGATTCAATGCTTTGGTGAGTATGTTATAATTTCACCAAAGCATATTTTTTCTAATCTATTATGGTTCAGTAAATGAATCATGTCAGAATCAAGTCTATTATTCTAAGAAATTCATGCTTTTATTAACATTAATAAAGGCGGGAGTTTATTGGAAAATGGAACGATATGGCTCCTGCGATTTTTCAAAGGAGGCATAAATGGAAGAAAAGAAATTTTATGGGATGATGAACGACTATATGTTCAAGGCAGTACTTCAGGAAAATCATGAGGTGCTAGTTAATTTGGTGGCAACACTTCTTGGTATTGAAGAATCGAGTATAACAACGTGTAAGATTGTTAACCCTATTGAGTTAGGTAAGAGTATAGACTCTAAAGACTGTATTCTGGATGTTAAGTTGATTCTTAATGAGTGTGATATTGTCAATATTGAGATGCAGCTTGAGAACAAAGGGGATTGGCCGGAACGTTCGCTGTTGTATTGGTCCAGGGCATTTGACAGAATTAAGTCCGGAGAGGATTACAATAGGCTAAAGAGAACCTATCACATAGGAATTCTTAATTTTACCCTTTTCAAGGATAATCCGGAGTTTTATTCAGAATATAAGTTAATTAATATTCGCACAGGTAGATTATATACAGATAAGCTTAGTTTTAGAATTCTTGATTTGACTAATATTGGTTTGGCTCGTGAGAATGAAAAAGAACTTGCGCATTGGGCTAGAATTTTTAAGGCGAAGACAATGGATGAGCTTCGTCAGTTGGTAGGAACGGTGGAGGTGATGAATAAAATGATAGTTACGTTAGCTAATTTATCAGAGGAAGAAAAAATCAGACAGCAGTGTGAAGCCAGAGAAAAAGTTGAAATGGATATGCGCAGTAGTTATAGATTGGGGCGTGAAGAAGGGCGTGAAGAAGCAATAATAGAGCTGGTAAGAGAAGGCATTATAACTAAAGAGATTGCTGAGCAGAGACTTGGGAAAGACTATAATATACAGGTAGAACTTAAGATGAATAACTAATTGATTGGAGAACTTGCTTATGAGACCGGTTATAGGATTAATTCCGTTATGGGATGACGAAAAAGATAGCATATGGATGTTACCCGGATATGCTGATGGCATACGGGAAGCGGGGGGTATTCCACTAATTTTTCCTTTGACGGACGATGAAGAAGAGATATGTCAGCTTATGGATATGGTTCAGGGAGTATTATTTACAGGAGGTCATGATGTATCGCCCAATGTATATGGAGAAGAACCGGTAAATGAAAGTGTAGTAAGCTGTGAGATCCGTGATAATATGGAAAAGACGGCACTTAGAATCTGCCTGGAAAAGGACAAATCGGTGCTCGGCATTTGCAGAGGAATTCAATTCATTAATGCTGCACTTGGGGGAACGCTTTACCAGGATTTGCCAACCCAGTATGAGTCGACAATTGAACATCATCAGAGTGCTCCATATAATATACCGGTGCATAAGGTTAATATTATTGAGGGAACTCCGTTGCATAATTTGGTTGGAAATTCAACCATAGATGTCAACAGTTATCATCATCAGGCAGTAAAGAAACTGGCACCGAAGTTGTCAGTAATGGCTATATCAGAAGATGAATTGATAGAAGGTGTGTACAGAGAAGATAAGAAATTTTTCTGGGCTGTTCAATGGCATCCGGAATTTTCATTTCAGGATGATTATATACAACGCAGGATATTTGAAGAATTTGTTAAGTCAATGAAAGACTAAGAGGAGGATAAAATGGGAATAGTAGTAATTGGTTCAACCTTTGTTGATATTAAAGGATATCCTTTGGGACAGTATATTCCGGATGGAAGAAATGCGGGGAATATAGAACAGGTTCATGGTGGTGTGGCGAGAAATGTTGTAGAAAATATTGCCAATATTGAACTCAGACCTATGTTTGTCAGTCTTGTTGACGATAATGGAGCCGGACTTGATGTAATTAATAAGTTAAATCGCCATAAAGTTGATACAACATATGTTAAACAGACTAAGGACGGCATGGGAGTGTGGCTTGCACTTTTTGATCATACCGGTAATTTGGCTGGTTCGATATCCAAGAGGCCGGATTTGCAGCCGATTTATAATATCCTTTTAGAGCATGGTGATGAGATTATATCGCAGGCTGACAGTGTGGCACTGGAACTGGATCTGGAAAAGGATGTTGTAAAAGAGGTCTTTAGATTAGCTGAAAAGTATAATAAGCAGGTATTTGCAGTTATTTCCAATATGTCAATTGCGCTTGAAAGAAGAGATTTCTTCCAGAAGTTAGATTGTTTTGTATGTAATCAGCAGGAGGCCGGAATGCTTTTTGTTCAGGAGATGGATTCGCTTGAACCGGAACAGTTGATGGAGAAACTGCCGGATTTGTCTAAGAGGGCAGGAATCAGCAAAATGATTGTAACTATGGGTGCTAAGGGGGCAGTATATTATTCAGAGAGCGGTGAATTGGGAATATGCAAAGCTCATAAGGTTGATGTAATAGATACAACCGGAGCCGGAGATGCATTTTTCTCAGGTGTAACAGCAGGAATTACTTATGGCAAGAGTCTTAGGGAGTCATGTGAAATAGGAACAAGATTGTCGGCCTCTGTCATTAGCACGAAAGAGAATGTGTGTCCAAGGTTCCGCCCTGAGGAATTCGGGCTTCAGTAGGGAATGAGGTGGATTTATGCCATTAAAGGTTGTTCGTAATGATATTACTGGGATGCATACAGAAGCTATTGTTAATACTGCTAACTCGCTGCCGGCTGTTGGTGCCGGATGTGATACAGCAATATATAATGCTGCCGGATATGATGAACTATTAAAATATAGACGGGAAAAAATAGGCAGTGTTCCTGAGGGGGAAGTATTCATTACTCCGGGATTTAATCTGGGAGCAAGATATATTGTTCATGCAGTTAGTCCTAAATATATGGATGGTCAGTCAGAGGAGGAAGAAAAGCTTAGACAGTGTTACCGTAAAAGTCTGGCACTTGCGGCAGAATACAAGATTAGTTCAATCGCATTTCCTTTAATTTCAACTGGTAGCTTGGGTTATCCCAAAGAAGAGGGAATGCGAATTGCGGTAGATGAGATTAATGCTTTTCTACTAACTAGTTGCATGATGGTGTATCTGGTAGTATTTGATGATACGTCCACAGCGCTTGGAAAGAGGTTGTATCCGGGACTGGAAGAGTATATCGATCATAATTATGTGGTCGAGAGGAAGGAGCAACTCACAGATTTTAGGACATACGCGCCGTATTCTCCGCGAAAAACGGATTATACGGACACCATTACGTCGGAAATGTCAGCACCAGCTCCAAGTCGTAAGCCAAAGCAAACGCGTGAGGGGAAATTGTTTGCAACAAGGTTATCTGAACCGAAGCGTGGGCGAGGTCGTGATAATGCACGAAAGAGTTCGAGACTAATATCTTCAGAAGATAAGCATAGCAATAATGATGACTTTGGATTTTCGTTATCTGCACCTGTGGCAGCAGAACCGAAGCCATATGTTGAGGATAAAGTATCACCTCCATTAAGTGCAGCGCCTAGGTTGGATGCGAAGGAACAGGCGACTTTTATGCCAGCCTTTTTTGATGAGGCGCATGAAAGTAAGCTTGAAGAGAGGATGAGGCATCGCACGGATACTTTTTCTGAGTATTTGTTATATCTGATACATGATAAAAACATGGAAAATGCAGAAGTGTATAAGCGTGCAATTATTGATAAAAAGGTATTTTCAAAGATTAAAAATAATCCTAGTCATCACCCTGAAAAACTGACAGCTATGTGTCTGTGTGTAGGGGCAAAGCTCAATCTTGATGAGACCAAGGATTTACTTGCCAGAGCAGGTTATGCCCTGTCGCCATGCGATAAGACAGATATTATTTTCTCATATTTTATTGAGAATGAAATATATGACATGATTGAACTGGATATTCAGTTAGAGGAGCATGGTCTTCCATGCATAATTAAATAATATGTAAGGTCGCCTCGTGGGAGACCGGTAATAAAAATTATTTCTGTATACTGTGCCTATAAGGTATTTCACATAAAGTGATTTTAATAAGGAGGGCATGTAGTTATGCGTAAAGGATTAACAGAAGTAGTTTTTATTTTAGACAGAAGCGGATCCATGAGAGGGCTTGAAGCCGATACAATTGGTGGGTTTAACTCAATGCTTGAGGAACAGGCACGTGAAGAGGGAGAAGCATATATTTCAACCATACTTTTTGATGATAAATCAGAAGTATTATATGACAGAATCCCGGTTGGTAAGATACAGCCAATGACTGATAAACAGTATTACGTGAGAGGGTGTACAGCACTTCTTGATGCAATTGGTGGTGCCATTCATCACATTAAGGTAGTTCATAACAGTTTAAAGGAAGAGGACAGACCTGAGAAGACACTTTTTATTATAACTACGGACGGAATGGAGAATGCAAGCCATAAGTATACATATGATAAAATTAAAAAGATGGTAGAGAAAGCTAAGAATAAGCGTGGATGGGAATTCCTTTTCCTGGGAGCTAATATTGATGCAATAGCTGTTGCAGGACGTTTTGGAATAGATGCTGACAGGGCTGTCAATTATGAGTGTGACAGCATGGGAACATCCCTCAATTATATGGTGATGTCTCGGGCAACGTCTGCAGTTAGAAGGGCAAAAAGCAAGGATGATGCTAATCGTGCTGTATATGCATGCTGTGCACCTTTAAGAGCGGATTACGCAAAGCGTCATAAATCATAACTTATAATGAAAAGAAAAAACACCCCCGAATGCTGAAAAGGCATTCGAGGGTATTGTGTTGTTATTGTATAAATTTTTCTTTACTCTAGTAGGCTTCCGTCCATTTCGCCGGTTGCTATGGCTTTTTCGACCCAGAGCTTTAATGAGTCAATTGCAAGCGACATATCGTCCAATTTTTCTTTGATGCTGATAAAATCAGGCATTTCATCTTCAGTTATTTTTCCATCTAAAGTAATCTCGATAAGGCGTTCCTTCTCCTTACTTAATGTGTTAATTGTGGCTAACATTTCAAGTGTAATCTGAGAAAGGGATTTGGCCTGGACTTCAGGAACGTATTCTTTACCAATAGGACATTCATGTGAACAATAGTAGTTGCAGAGTGCCGGATTTTTGTAACCATCGGCCATAGCCAGTATCTCATCCGGATGAGGCAAGGATGTCTCGTTTTCTATCTTTACGAGTCTGTCTGCACTTATAAAACCTAAAACCTCCGAAGCAGCTTCTCGTGTAAGATTAGCATTCTCACGGCTTTCCTGATATATGTTTTTATTTTCTTTGACTGACTTACGTCCCATAATTAAATCTCCTAAGTATTCTTTTGCAGATAGGATAGGGGTAAAATTAAACTGACACAAACCTATCATTGCTTTCTATTATACGTCAGTTATAAAATATATACAAATAGGTGTATTTTTATATTCTAAATATAATTATAGCATGCTAAATGCTAAGTAAATGAGTTTTTAGTTATGAAAAAAAGTGAAGAAAACAGTAAAGAATTTAGTAATGCATTAAGGGATTTTGCCTTTGATGTTGCAGGTGGGGCAGCAATAAGACATTTGGCTGATTTGGAATATACAGTTCCTGAAATCAAAAGTAAGTTGGATTTTCCGATATCAGAGCAACAGATTGGGCAGGCAGTTTGGAAGCATTACGTAGATAAAGGGATTATACTTACAAAAGATCCACAAGATAACAGAGATAATATGCGAACAAGATATGTTGCCTGTAAAGGACAGTATGGCAGAACTTATTTTAAACAGGTGAAAGAAGAGAATTTGGAGTATGAGGCTTATAATTATGTGAAATGTGATTTTGGAAAACTCATATACAAGGATAAAAATGCTTTTATCAAGCAGCTTGATGTATTAGAAAAAAGAGACCGGGAATATCTGTTACATATGCCGTGGCCGCTATATCCGGTCTGGCATATTAAGAATGAAAGATTCATCAGGATAATGAAGGGGTTGAATTTGGATTAATAAAAGAAAAATTTTTTCAAAAAACTATTAAGTTATCAAAATCATCTGCCGATATATAAGGTGTGAAAACTCTTAAAAGGATTTAAGAGACAAATACTTCAAGGATGAAGTGATTAATAATCTATAGAAAAAAGCCGATTTTAATATAGCTAAGGTATAATAATGGGATGTTATATTTTCGGTTTTCCTATATGCCGATAAAATCGGTATCTGATTTGCTTATATAGAATCATTTTATCCTTTTGAATTGGAATAATAGTAGCAATTTTAGAGAGGAGAATGATTATGACAGCAAATTTCTCAAATGTTTCCAAGTACCAGCAGACAAATCAAATTTGGAAAAATAATCAGACAACAAAAAGTGAAAAGAATGGCGCGGATAATAGCATTGATGCTAAGGGGAACGCTCTTGATGATGTCAAGGTAAAGGAGTGGAAGCCTGTTAATACAAGTAGCCCGCTTGTTCCTACAACGAAAGAGGGATACGGAACGGTTATTGGTGATGTTAAGCTCTCTGAGGATGCGCAGAAATATTATAATACGCTTAAGAGTAAGTTCGGCAATATGGACTTTATATTGGTAAGCAAGGATATGAAGAAGCAGGTGGAGGCCAATGCATCTTTATATGGTAATGCATTTAAGCCGGTTGTCCTTATTGATGACGAAAAAATAGAAAGAATGGCAACTGATGAGGCATACAGGAAGAAGTATGAAGGCATTCTTGCAATGGCACAGATGAAGCTTGATCAGGCTAAGAATAGTCTTGTAAGCAGTGGCGCTAATGTTAAGAATTTTGGCCTTAGTGTCAATGAAGATGGCAAGATGTCATTCTTTGCAACAATAGAGAAGGCAAATGATGCTCAAAATAAGTTGATAGAGAAGAGACAGGAAGCAAAAAAAGAAGAAAAAGCTAAGGAAAAGAAGAAAGCTGCTAAAGAAGCAAGAGAAGAATCAATCGAGAAGTTAAGAGAGAAAAACAAAGCGGATAAAATTGCCAAGGATGATAAAAATGACGATGATGTCATAAATGAGGATAAGGAATATATTGAATTTAAGTCTAATGACATAGATGCATTACTTAACAAGGTTTCAAAGTACGTTTATGATCATTCCTTTAGTAGCGTGAAGACCGATGCAGAGGCTATGGTTGGCCAGAGTATCGATTTCAGAGGTTAAAAGTATACTATCAAATTAAAAATGTGGAAGGAGGCAGAGTAATATGAATATAGCTAATATATACGGAAAAAATGCATATCTGTCTCCAAGTATGTCCGGAGGGACAAAGGGAAACGGTAAAGAGGCCGCTAAAGGGCCGGTCAAAAGTATTAGTATGACAGGAACTATGGCAAAATGCTTCAAGCCGTCTACATTGGGAAGTAGACAGGTTAATGATTTAAATGGGAAACAGTCGGCTATGCAGGGGAATAATGTTAGTCGAGGTGACAATTCTGTTAGGGAGAATCTGCGAGCTCTCGCAAGAAACGGCCAGGATTCAAATAGTAGCAGACAGGTTATGGGTAACTCAGTCATAAATGATATAAGGAATTATAGCGGATCGCTTCGGGCCAGAAGGCTTGGTGCTCAGTCATCAAGCAATAATATGAAAAAGCTTAAATACCATTTTAAGAGTATTGCATCGAAGATACTTAGAAGTAAGACATCAGCATCTGCAAGACAAGTAGTTGGCCAGGCAAAGCGTGAAATAATTAAACTGAAGCGTGAAAAACAAAGTGGTAAGTACAGTAATGAAGAAATTGATGCAGCCATAACACATGCAAAAGCTATGGAGCGTATCGCCAGAAAAAAGGTAAAGCATCTTGAAGAGGAAGAGATGGCTAAAGCAACCGGCGGTCCATGTGCTGACAGACCGATTGACGAAGAAGAAATCAGGGATAGAGAAAAAGAGGCCTACGATAAACTGAACGAAGCTGATGAGGAAAAGAAGGAAGAAAATTCATTAGATTCGCTTATTGGTGATGAGCTTAATTCTGATGTTTTGGCATCATATTATTCAGAGTTGTACTCGGATACTGAATACGAAATTCTTGATCCCGAGATGTATGATATGTATATGGATATGAGTGATAGTCTCGAAAGTATGGATGTAATATTATCCGATATGCAGGAACTTACTTCTGAGATGATGGATGAGTTCTCACAAAGTATGCAGGATATGCTTGAGGAAATGGGGCTGGGTGAGATTTCGGATGGAGCAGTTGCAGCCAAGGGAGATATGGATCCTGCAGACCTAAAGGCGATGAAGATTAAGCATCGCAATAAGGAAATGAAGGAAATTGTAAAAGCAGATGCAGAGTATCTTAAGGCTGTATTTGACCAACTGGAGAAGGCAAGAAGCGGTGGTTCGACACCTGTTAATGCAGGTAGTAGTGTGAGACAGGTTGGCCCTGCAGCAGCCATTCCTGAGGTATCTGTCAGTGTAAACCCTGATGTGCATTCCGCACCGATGGCATCAATAGATATTTCATTATAGTAATGCACATATCAGACATTGTTGGATGAGGTGTAATATAGTATAATTAACTGTAGACAATAGGCGATAGGGGAATTATTGTAATGGAGCTTTACAAACATACGGTACAGTATTATGAGACTGACAAAATGGGTATCGTTCATCATTCGAATTATATAAGATGGATGGAAGAAGCCAGAATTGATTTTCTTGACAAGATAGGTTGGAATTATGCTAAGCTTGAGGAAAATGGAATTGTATCACCGGTTGTAAGTCTTAATTGTAATTATAAGCTGCCTACAGTATTTGGAGACGTTGTATCAATAGGAGTCAATGTCGAAGAATTTAAGGGCGTTAAACTGGTGATTGGTTATGAGATGAAGAATGAGGATGGTATCATTGTATGTACGGCGAATTCATCTCATTGCTTTCTTGATGGAAATGGCAGACCAATTATATTGAAAAAGCGTTTTCTGGAGTTTGCTGAAACTCTTGAACAACTTGCAAAATGATTATGAAAATATAGCTCCTTGAGTGATATCAAGGAGCTATATTAATGTGTACTATAATATGTACAGTAGTGGGAGTATAATGATTAAAAGAACAAAAATATAGTTATGTCACATAGGGGGTATATATGAAATTCATACATTTATCAGATCTTCATCTTGGAAAAAGGGTAAATGAGTATTCAATGATTGAAGATCAGCGATTTATTTTAACTAAGATTATAAATGTAATTGATGAAGAAGAGCCGGATGGAATTCTTATAGCCGGTGATGTATATGACAGAACCATTCCGTCGGAGGAAGCTATGCAATTGTGGGATGATTTTCTTAACAGACTGGCTAAGAGAGGTATTCCCGTGTTTGCTATTAGTGGTAACCATGATTCTGCAATCAGATTTTCAGATCATAGCAGGCTTATTGAGAACGCAGGAATACGTCTTTCACCGGTTTATAGTGGTAAGGTAGAACCTATTACACTGGAGGATGGGGATGGAAGACTTAATATATATATGCTTCCGTTTATTAAGCCTGCAAATGTTCGTCAGTATTTTCCGGACGAGAAGATTGAGGATTATACTGATGCCTGTAGAGTAGCAATAGAGCATATGCAGGTAAATATGAATGAAAGAAATATTATTATAGCCCATCAGTTTGTTACAGGTGCGACCCGGTGTGAATCAGAGGAAATAGTGGTTGGTGGCCTTGATAATGTAAGCGGTGAGGTATTTGATTGCTTTGATTATGTGGCACTAGGACATATACATGGAAAGCAGCGAATAGGGCGCCCGGAAGTACGATATTGTGGTACGCCACTTAAATATTCCTTTTCTGAGAAGGACCACAAAAAGTCTGTGACAATTGTAGAGATTGGGAAAAAAGGTAGTGTTAAGATTCGTGAGACAGAGCTTATTCCGCTTCACGATCTTAGAGAGATTAGAGGTAACTATGAGCAGTTAACTCTTAAGAAGAATTATGAGGGGACCAATACCGAGGATTACATTCACGCGGTACTTACGGATGAAGAGGATATAGTTGATGCTATAGGAAAATTGCGTGTTATTTACAAGAATCTGATGAAGTTAAGTTACGACAATAAACGTACAAGTGCTAACCGGGTCATTGACAATGCTGAGGATGTTGAGAAAAAAACACCAATAGAACTGTTTGAAGAATTCTATGAAAAGCAGAATAATCAAGCGATGAGTGATGAGCAAAAAGCATTTTCAGTAGAACTTATTGAAAAGATATGGGGGGTGTAGTTTATGAGACCGATTTATCTTAAAATGTCTGCATTTGGGCCATATGCCGGAAGTACGGTTATTCCAATGGAAGAGCTTGGAAGCAAGGGTCTTTATTTGATTACAGGAGATACAGGCGCCGGTAAGACAACAATATTTGATGCAATTTGTTTTGCTCTGTATGGAGCTGCCAGTGGTACGAATCGAGAATCAACAATGTTTCGTTCAAAGTACGCAGCAGATGATACACCGACTGAAGTTGAATTGATTTTTATGCATGCCGGTAAGGAATATAGAATTGTAAGAAGCCCGGAGTATATGCGACCGGCAAAGCGAGGGGATGGATATACAAAGCAATCGGCAGAGGCAGAACTTCATATGCCGGATGGTCAGATTATATATAAGGCAAAGGATGTAACGGTTGCAGTTGAGAGACTGCTAGGAATAAATAAGGAGCAGTTTGCTCAGATTGCAATGCTTGCACAGGGGGATTTCCTTAAGCTATTACTGGCAGATACAAAGCAACGTCAGGAGATATTCAGAGAACTGTTTAAGACAAGCTATTATATGATATTACAGACAGAGCTTGATAACAGTCGAAAGGAAATCTATAGTCAGTTTGAAGATGAGAGAAAAAGTGTTAATCAATATATATCCGGAATTGCAGTAGATGAGGATGATGTTAATGCAATAGAAGTAGATAAGGCTAAGTCAGGGCTAATGGTCACCGAGGACATTGTTGAACTCATTGATACGCTTATAGAGTGCGATACCAAGAAAAGAAGCGGATTGGATATAGAATTTAATGAGATAAATGTTGACTTAGAGAAGATTAATAAAGAAATAGGAGCTGCAGCTGCGCTGGAAGATACCAGGAATGAACTTAGCAAGGCTAGGGTTATTCTTGAAGCCAAACTTCCTGGTGAGAAAGAACTTAGGCAGGCGTTAGGTCAGGCCGAAGCTGCATTAAAGGATAAGGATAGGTTAATAGCAGAGGCAACTGAGATTGGTGCTGAATTATCTGCCTATGATGCAGTTGATGAACTTGAAGCTGATATTAAGAAGACTAAAGAGTCCAAAGAGGCTGAGTTTGCTTTATTAGAAAAAAAGACACAGCTGTCAGAAAATAAGCAGAGTGAGCTGAATCTTTTGAAAAAGGAGCAGGCGGAATATAAGGATGTAAGCGCCGATATTGAGAAGTACAGAAGTGAGCTGGATAAAGTTAATTCTGAAATAGATGCATATGCAGAACTGAATGAGGACTATGAATCATATCTGGTGGAAGTGGATAATTATAGTCTGGCTCAGGAGAAGTATGCTGAAGCGGATGCTAAGCTTAAGGAACTTCAGGGGATATATGAGGCAATGGATCAGGCATACAGAGACGGGCAGGCAGGTATACTTGCAGCATCTCTCAAAGAGGGAGAAAGGTGTCCGGTATGTGGTTCAACATCACATCCAATGAAGGCTCACATTGCAGTTAATGTACCATCTGAAAAAGAACTTAAGAGTGCTAAGTCAGAGGCTGAAAATGCCAGAGAAGAGGCAAATGCAAAAAGTAAAAGTGCAGGTGAGTTGAAGGCAACAGTAGCTACCAAGGAGGATATAATTAAGAAAAAGTCTAAAAAATTGTTTGCCTCCGATGCTGTAGAAAAGATTGAAGAACTACTTAAAAATGCAAATGATAAGGCAATCAAGAGTGTATCTGAACTTGAGAATAAGATTGAAATGGCACTGGCTAAGGAAAAGCGCAAGAATGATATTGATAAATTAGTTCCGGAACTTGAGGAAAGCATCACTATCATTATGGGCGAAATAACAGAGCTTAAGGCTAATCAGTCTGCTATGAAGACCAAAATAGAGGAGAACACCAAGCAGGCAGAGGATATTAAGAAGAAGCTTAAATTTGAATGCAAATCAGAGGCTAAGAATAAATGTGATGAATTGAATAATGCGGCTAATAATCTACAGAAAGAATATGATAAAGCTGAAGCTGCAGCTAATAAAGCAACAGAAGAGATTGTAATTCTTAAATCACAAATAGAGAGCTTTGAAAAATCGTTAAATAACGCGGAACAAATTGATATCGAGTCAAAAAGAAAAGAGCAGGAAAATCTTTTGGCTAAGCAGTCGGCTATTCTTGATGCAATACAGGTCATTGCATCAAGAATAGATACTAATGAAAAAATAAAGGCTAATATCCTGAAAAAGTCGGCATCTATTACAGATATTGAGAAAAAATTGCAGTGGATTACAGCTTTATCTGATACAGCAGGTGGAAAACTTAAGGGTAAGGATAAGATTATGCTGGAGACCTATATTCAGATGACATATTTTGACAGAATCATTAGCAGAGCAAACCTGCGACTTATGAAAATGTCAGGTGGTCAGTATGAATTAAAGCGCTTAGGTGAAGCAACAAATTCCAGAATTAAGAGTGGACTTGAACTTGGTGTAATTGACCATTATAATGGCTCGGAGAGAAGCGTTAAGACGCTTTCCGGTGGGGAATCTTTTATGGCATCACTGTCGCTTGCACTCGGACTTTCAGATGAGGTACAGTCATCAGCAGGGGGAATTAAGGTTGAGACAATGTTTGTTGATGAAGGCTTTGGCTCGCTTGATCCGGAATCGCTTAACCTGGCATACAGCACGCTAGCCGGACTTACCGAAGGTAATAGGTTAGTAGGAATTATCTCTCATGTATCAGAATTGAAGGATAAGATTGATAGTCAGATTATTGTTACTAAAGAAAAGAGTGGTGGAAGCACTGTGAGATTACAGGTGTAGAAGATGTTAGAAATGAATAAACCAAAAGCTATATATCATCTTCCGGGATTATTTGAATTTCACGAATTCTATAAGGTATTTCTTCCCATTTACAAAGAGCACCGAGAATACTTTTATGACTGGTGCGAGATCGGTTCTATATATGGTGCACCAGAGGATTGTATCTGGGGTGGAGGTCGTGTTGGTGGCGGAGAATGCAGTGGGCAGGAAGTGCTGAAATTAATGAGCGAATATGATATTTCTGCCAGACTTACTTTTAGTAATTCTTTGTTGAAATCCGAACATCTGTCGGATAGGCGCTGCAATGAAATGTGCCGGTTGTTTGCGACTAATAATGGTGTATGCAATGGAGTGATTGTACATTCTGAGTTGCTTCTTCATTATTTACAGGATAACTATCCGGAACTATATTTAGTGTCATCAACTACTAAGGTTCTAACAAGTGCTGAGGATTTTTTCAGAGAAATAAAAAGGAATGAATTTGAATATGTGGTGCCAGACTTTCGCTTGAATAAGAAATTTGACATGTTGCGTAAGTTAAGTCAAAAGGAGAAGGATAAAGTAGAATTCTTATGTAATGAGTGCTGCTTTTTCGGATGTAAAGACAGAAAAGAGTGTTATGAGGCGGTGAGCCGCAGGAATCTTGGATATACTAAAGAGGAATATCACTGTATGGCACCTGATTCCACATATGGTTACCGCTTTTCAAAGGCAATGAATAATCCGGGATTTATTGGAATAGATGATATTAAAGATACATATATTCCTATGGGATTTACTAATTTTAAAATTGAAGGCAGAGGATTAGGAAGTGCGCTGCTACTAGAATTTATTCTTTACTATATGACAAAGTCTGAACATCAGCTGAAGTTAAGAGAAGAGATTTATCTTGATAATATGCTGGACCTTTTTTAGAAAGAATTGCTGCTGAATAATATTAGAGTACGACTGATAAGGATAGATACTTATGAGTATATTTGATTTTTTCTTTGGTAAAAAAGAAAAGCGGAGTGATTTACCCTTTGTTGAATATGAATTCTGTCCCAGGTGTGATGCCAGGCTAACTCTTCAAAAAGGATACAGCAATACATTGCCTTTTTGGAATTGCAGAGGGTGTGGAGAGATGCTGATTAATCCTTCAATTGATGTGAAGGATAATATTGTGTGGGTATGTGATAAGTGCGAAGCTATGCTTAACATACAATCGGGATTCGATGAAAATCTAGGTGTATGGATATGCACAGAGTGTGGATGTGAGAATTCCATTGGTAAAGGGGATATATATCTGACAGAGGATGAGTATCAGACAACACGAGCTAATCCATATAAGGGCTTAACGGATGAAGAAATATTGGAACTTACAAGTTATATAGAGGAACAGTCGGTAAATGGAAGGGATGACATAAGTGTCATAAGTCGACCGGGAGACAATCGCCTTTATGTCAGGAAAATCCTCGATAAATACGATATAAGTATATATCAGTATCTAATGAACAATCCGGTAGATATGATGCCGAGAATCTGCGACGTTTATAAAGGCGATAATAATCTAATTGTTATAGAAGAATATATTGAAGGACGCACGCTTGCAGAGATACTGGATGAAGGTAAACTGTTACCAAAGCCGGCTGTTGATATAGCTTATAAAGTTGTGAGTATCCTTGATAGGTTGCATCATATGGATATGCCCATTATTCATAGAGATGTAAAGCCAAGTAATATAATTGTAAATGATAAGGGAGAAGTATATCTTCTTGATGTGAATATATCTAAATGGTATAAACCGGATGAAATGAAGGATACAAGGTTACTTGGAACTCCGTATTTTGCAGCCCCGGAGCAGTTGGGCTATGGAATGGAGGAACTTTCTGCAAAGGCGGATATATATGCTGCAGGTATTCTTCTTAATGTAATGGTAACAGGAAAACTCCCAAAAGAAGAGAGGGCTACAGGTTGGCTATGGGATATTATATCTAAATGTATATCCTTGGATGCGGAAAGCAGATATTCCGACAGAGAATTATTGGATTCACTTATAGAGGTGAAGGCGTGGCTATAATCATTAGTTATTTGTACAAGAAGTGTGAGGCTATATGCAGGTAAAATCAACGGATGAACTTGATAAAATTCTTGGAAATATAAAGCCGAAAGATTTGGATGAGTATTACACAGGTAACAGTAAGTATCTTGCTGATGAAAAAAAGGAATTTTATTACTATTTTAAGGACGTGATTGAGGCAAAGAACATATTCCTTAAGGATGTATATTCCTTTGCAGGAGTGTCTGAATCGTGGGGCAGTAAGATTGTCACAATGGAGAGACATACCAGGAACAGAGATTTGATTATCAGATTATGTCTTGCTGGTAGATTTAATCTTGACGAAATCAATCGGGCACTTAAGCTCTATGGTATGACGCCGCTTTATTCCAAAAATAGACGAGATGCAGTTATAATTGTAGCTATAAATAATAGAATATATAGTCTGGCTGAAATAGATGACCTTATGATAAATAAGGGATTTGATATTCTTTCGGATATGCCGGACACGGATTAGGTTTTTGTCCCCACCATTTTGGTGGGGATTTCTTTTTTTTAAAAGTGTTATTTTTTTAATACGAATTCGATTGATGTTTACGTGGCGTAATCAAAAAGTGATTTTACTCATTTGTATTCACGAAATAAGATAAAAGGAGTATGAAAAAGTGAGGGACAGAATGAGTCTAGGACATTATATTTACCTGAGGCGGAAGCATTTAGGGTTAACGCAGGAGCAGCTTGCCGGCAAGATATTTGTTTCAAAATCTGCTGTCGCAAAGTGGGAGACTAACGGAGGTATTCCGGATAGAGATAATCTATTCAGACTTGCTGAAGCGTTGATGGTATCTGTAAGTGATTTGCATAAGATTATTGAGAAACAGAATTTGGAGGCAATCGATATTAATATCACTGCTGAAGTAATTGCAACGCTGGAATCGCATGGTTATAGGGTTATACGACCTGATGAAGACATTTAAGGAGGAGAAGTATTATGAAAAAAGGGATAGTAATAGGAGCATTGTCTGCGCTTGCTGTAATGTTTGGAGTGCACTGCGTCAATAATTCAGATAGTATAAAAAATAGAATTACAAAAAATGCAGAAGAAGTAACCATTGAGGAAGTGGACACAGGGGAAATTGAGGAGGCTGTGAAGGAAAAACTTGACAGTAGAGATTACGAAAAAACAGGTCATAAGGAACTTGACGATCTTCTTGAAAAAATAAGCAAGGTTGCCATATCCGGTGGTGAAGAATTAAAAAATGTTATGGATGGAGCGACTAAAGATGTAGCAGACAGTTCTTCATATTCAGATAATAAGGATGATATTGAGAAAGCGTACAGAACCGCAGAAGAAAAGTCAGCGAAGATGTATAAAGATATGAATGATGAGTTTGTTAAGTATTTGAAAATTCTTTCAAAGGAAGATTATTCGGACTATAAATTGTGGGACGAATATATGTCTACTCTTTACAAAGTATTTGACAAAGAGACTTCGGAATTTTATAGAACTTTTGACGAATGCTATTCTGATACTTATCATAAACTCGATGAAGCCGTCAATAACAGAAATGATTCCGTTTCATATGCAGAGCAGTCAGATAACTGGAGTCATATGTATGAGTGCTATTCAGACAGCTGGTCTAATATGTATGAATTGTATTCAGATAGCTGGTCACTTATGTACAGCGAATATTCAGATGTATGGAGTGGATTCTTTAATGGCAATAGGGATGTGGATGCAATTATAGAAGAGACAGTAAGAAAACAGGAAGAGAAAAAAGAAGAGAAAGATAAGAAGAAAGAAAATCAGTATAAGGCTGATGTAGAGGAGACAACTACAGTTGAAGAGGATATACCTGAAAAGGAGAAAAAAGAGATTTCAGGTGGTATAAGACCTGAATTTGAAAAAGCAATGGAGGAGTACAAGGAATTTTTTGAAGAATATGTTAAATTCATGAAGACATATGCTGAGTCGGATAATCCAATAAAACTAATGGGAGAATTCAATGAGTATATGAAGAAGTATGCTGAAACAATGGAAGCGCTTGAAAAAATAGAAAACGAAGATCTGTCAGATGAAGAGATGGCGTTGTACCTGGATACTATGAATGAGATAAACAAGATGTTGCTTGAGGCATACTAGACGGTTATATAATACGCATACTGATAAAAGGAGTTATTGTTGGTTCTGTAAAAGAGTTAATCAATGACTCCTTTTTATTATTTTTTTTTGATTATTTCTGTGGCTTTATTGCACACAAAATTAAGCGATGCTATACTAAATAATTGGGTTTAAGTTGGCTTGAAGGGAGTGACTATCATGAGAAAACTAGAAAAATGTTCTAAAAAAGTAATTGCATGTGTGCTTTCTGCACTCATGTTTTTTTCTGTTGTTCCGCAAGGTTCAATGACAGCATTAGCGGCGGAGCAAACTATAGATATAGATGATAGTATTTCGGATACGGAAGAAGAGGCTTCTGCTGATGATAGTAAAGATGTAGTTGAAGAACTGTCAACAGATGAAGAATATCAGGATGATAACTTCGATTATGAAGATGTTGTGGAAATACAAGACTATGCGGAAGACGATTCATCTATTGTAGGAAGTGGCACATGGGAATATGGAGATGAGGATGGCGAAACAATAAGCTGGAAACTTAATAATGTCGGGGATCTGATTATATATGGAGGAAGTGTTATTCCTACAGGTTTTTCTGATTGTCTTTTTGATCCGAAAACCGGTTTTCCTGAAATAGCAAAGGAATATTTCTATGATGATGGTCGTGAACTTAGTCTTAATAAGATGATTGTAAAAAGCGGTGTAAAGATAATCGAGAATTTGGCTTTCGAAAATACTGCATTTACAGGTATTGAATTGCCGGAGGGACTTGAGAAAATAGAGGGCAACTCATTTACTGTTTGGGGAACAGACGAATTTATATTGCCTTCTACGGTCACAAGTGCACCGGATTTGTATCAATGTGTTACATTTGCTCCGATTGAGGGGGCTAAATTTATTAATCATACTAATATAACTGTTAGGATTTTCGGTGTTACAAGTGGTACCGGATGGACCTGGTATGAGTCTGACAACAGAGATAAGACAATAGCCTATGTTGGTAAGGGTAGCTATGAATTACATAATAGTGTTTCAAGTGATTCTGATTTTGCGTATTCAATTATTAAGCTTGCTAATCAGGATGTAGAGGGCGAAGTGGAAATCACATCACTTTCAATGAATACTCATGCGGCTGAAGAACTGGTTATTCCCGAGAAAGTAACGATTGAAGGGAAAAACTATCTGGTTACAAAAATGGATGGTGGCCTTTTGAGCGTTGACAGTAACCTGGTTTCGTTAACTATGCCTGGACGTATGGTCGAAAATACCAAAAATTTAGCATATTGTCGCCAGTTGGAGAGATTAACAATAAATGGAGATACAGGGGAGATTTCTAATACCTTTCCAGCTTGCCCGAATTTAAAGGAAATAGTGATTAATGGTGATGTTTCACTTGTTCAGAGCACTTCGTTTAGTAACTTACCAAAGCTGACTACTGTTACAGTTAATGGTGCTGTGGATATTATGTGTACCAATTCTTTCAGTTACTGTGAGGCTTTAGAAACGGTGGAAATAACAGGTGGAATTGGTTCGATTGGAACAATGTATACAGGACAGCTTTTTTCGTACTGTAAGGTAATAGAGGAGTTTCATCTTCGTAAGGGAAGCCATTATATCGGATATGGTGCTTTTGATAATAATACTGTAAAAAAACTATATATTGAGGATATGAACACAGTGATTGATGCCAAGGCTTTTGGAACGTCAACGATGGTGATTTATGGATATACAGGTTCAACAGCAGAGGCATTTGTAAATAAGGAAAACGTTGCCGGCAATACCAAACTGACATTTGTGTCATTGGGTGATGATGAAAGTGCGTCAATAGATCCTATGTTTGAAGGATATGATATGGGACTTCATTACAAATATGATCCGGATACATTTACATTGACAATTGATGGATATGGAACTCCAAAAGGGGATGCATATTACAGGCCTGAGGGTCCTACATACATAACTTCAGCACCGTGGTCGACGGAAGAGACCAGAAAGGCAAAAAAGATAATTGTTGCAGGAGAGATAGAAGCGATTTCTGACTATATGTTTTCCGGCTTTGATAAAGTTGAGGAAATTATTATTTCTTCAACTAAAACTACAAAAGTTGGATACAATTCTTTTTATATGACACCTGCAAAAAAACTGATTATTTCTGATAGTGTGACAACTGCTGACAATTATGTTACAGGTGGAATGACTAATTTGGAATACTTGTCTTTTCCTGCAACTATGTCTATAAGTAAAAATTCGTTTGTTTCCGGAACGAACAAGCTAAAGAAGGTAAAAGTAACAAAAGGTAAAGGAAGTGCTAAAAACTATACTTATCAGACCTCAGCCGGACTACCATGGAATAATTATGGAAACAGAGATGAGAATGGCTATGGTGGCACATTTGAAGTGGAGTTAGAAGAGGGAATTGATAGAATTGGCGAATATATGTTCAGCTATTCTAAACGTGTTGAAGGTCTTGTTTTGCCATCAACAATTGTAAGCATTGGTAGTAGTGCCTTCTACCACAGTTGTATATATGAGATTGAATTTAATAAAGGGCTTGCATATATCGGTAGTTATGCATTTGAAGATGCAGAAATTGCAGAGATTGAATTTAAATCAGGTCTGGTTTCTATTGGCGCTAATGCTTTCAGTGTATTAGAAGGTGGAGATAGACTAACAAGAATTGTCTTTCCTGAAACTTTAGTTAATGCGCCTGTAGACCTTTTGGCTGATAGATATTATCTGGAGTATGTAGAAAACCAGTCTATGCTTGATTTGGTGCTTCCTAAGAATGGTTCGTGGATTAATCCAAGTGGGCAGATAATTACAAGTGTTAAACGCGATATTGCATTAAAACCAAAGAAATTTTGGACTAACATTGGTGGGTGTTACATTCAGTTCGTTGAGTTGTCTATGATACCGGGAGCAAAGACAGTACTGCTTATAGATTCAGATTATCCTATGTGCATAGGGGATACTTTGGTGATTCCGGATTCTGTAACCGAGGCAACCGATGATAACAGTGGAGATACCTATCGTGTTGTTGGGATAGATAAATATGCTTTTGGTAGCTGCTATTATGGTGCTGTTGTTATTTCTAAAGGTATAGAGCGTGTTAGTGAATATGCATTCACTAGTAGTGATGAGTTGAAGAAAATTGTATTCGAAAATCCTGATTGTGAAATAGCCGATGATGCAATAATAGGTTGTCCTAATGTTGTAATTTATGGATATAAAAACAGTACGGCAGAGGCATATGCTAAGAAATATGACATACCGTTTGCAACTCCGGTTAAGATTAGTCTGGATTGTCAGGGCGGAGAGTCAGATATTACTTATTTATCCGTGGAAACAGGAAAACCATATGGGCAGCTTCCGCTAGCTTACAGAGATGGATATGTTTTTATGGGGTGGTTTACAGCACCTGAAGGAGGAGAAAAAGTCACAAGTACATCTGTTGTAGATATAGACGATAGTGCAGGTGAAAACGTTTTATATGCGCAGTGGAGACCAAGAGAAGTATCACCAATTGCAGAAAATGCAGTAGAGGCTCTTACTGAATCAGAGGTCGCTGCAATGGATCGTGCTGTGGGTGGCATTGCCTATAAGATGATACCGTCCGTGAACTTTAGTAAAAGCAAAAAATCAGCTGTTTTATCCGGCAATTTGATGCCTGTGTATGGCATTAAAAAGGATTTAGGCAAGACCGGTGAGAATAGCGCGGAATATTACATTGGTCTAAAGATTAATATAGATAAAGAGCTACTTACAAATGCCGGATATGTTGAGCTGCATTATACCCAAAATGGAGAAAAGATTAGTCATTATCCTACGAGTGAAGCACTTAAGAGTATAAGGGAAAATGGTTCTTGGAGCTTTCTTTTGAATGTATCCGGTGATATTTCGGATATTCAGGTCCTTTTGGATTATGACGGTGAGGATTATTCAGGTTCGGAAGTAACCTATTATTTAGAGAATGTTATTACAATTAAGCTGGATGGAATTGTTAGAAATCAATCAGTTACAGATATTTTTGGAGAGGTTAAGGAAAACTCAATTCTTGGGGTTGTGAAGTCAAATCCGATTGTAAAAAAGATTGATACCAATACTACAGCCCTTGTTTATGATTCTGTAGCATATACAGCTGATACAGCGGCTATCGTGCAGGAAGGTGAAAAATATCTATCTAGGACTGAGGGATCAGAAGGTCATTTTGTCACTATGTTTGTTGAGGTACCTGAAAGTATTGCGGGAACGGCATATCTTCCAAAAGGAATTGCTGGAGTGGAATATACAAGAATGCCTCAGATGGAACTTATTGAGAAAAAGACTGCAAAGGCGAATGCTTTATATAAAGCTATGGTATTGGATGAAAAAGGAAATCCGAGAGGAATCCAACTTGTGTGGGCAGTTGATGATGGTTTTGATTATGAACTGCAAATTAATTGGTTAGTGGGAAGTGATACACGTCCTTCACTTACGCAGGTAATACAGGTAAAGGCTGCGGATGCATGTTATATGGAAAGGCCAAATCCTAAAGCTATGTTGCCAAAGTCACTTGCTTTTGATGGCATTAATTCAAGCATGTATGTGGGTCAGACGCAAAGGACAAATGTTAAGATTGCAAGATATTATGAGGCAGATGAAGTTCAGCTCTCATTTGAGAGTGATAATCCGGAAATTATATCTGTGAATGGTGTTACAGGTGAACTAAAGGCTCTTAAGAAGGGGGCGGCAACTGTTTATGTATATGCCATGAAGCCTGATGGAAGCAAATCTGATGTGAAAGCAACCACTAAAATCACTGTTAAGGAAATGAATCCACCGTTAAAGCCTGTAGCTACAGACATAAGGGATACGTCCTTTGAACTTACCTGGACGGAATCTCAGCGTGTGCCGGCAGAGATTTATTGCGTTCCATATACTGATGAGATGGGAACAAGAAATGCCACTTGGAAGGAATGGTTTGAAAGTAAAATAGTAAGTGGTGATGCTTCGGTATGTGGTAATAAGAGAACGGTTAAGGCAGGCGTTACCGGTATTCAATTAACAGGACTTAGCGCCGAAACAACGTATATTTGTTTTATCAGAAATGTTGTAACAACTGCAGATGATACAAATTATTATGCTGGTGTGGTTTCTGCAAAAATTACGACTAAGAAACCGGTATTCGATCAGATTAGGCTTGTTGCAATGGATGGAAGTGGTCCGGATGCATCAATTGTTAATCCGGGAATGATTGGCAATTATAAAATAGAGAATGATGTTCCTGTTTATACAGATAACGCGTCGACATTAACACAGGATATTCCTAATGTGACTTATGCAATTTACGAAGAAGTAAGTGGTGAAATGGTTGATGTCACCGGAGAAGATAATTCACTGGGAGTAATCTATTCAGTGACATCTGTGTCATATGCATCATCCGATAAGAATATAGTAAGCGTTGATAAAAACGGTGGGCTAAAGCTTGGAAGCCAGTCAGGTATTGCGGATATTACTGTTACTGCTAAAGACTCAATGGGAGTTGTCAGAACATCTGCACCAATTCGAATAAGAGTAATTAGAAAGGCATCGTCGCTTGCTAACAAAAACATTACTCTCAATGTTGGAAAGCAGGAAGCATTAGTTGCTTTAATTGGTACAGATGTTAAGGGAAGTGCAAACGAAGTTGATTTGTCTGCGGTAGACATGTTTGCTTTTGCTAAAGCCTTACAGGATACAGGTTATCTTGTTCTCCGTAATAAGGACATGACTGCAATGAATTTTGATGATTTGGCTTTAATGGATAAATCGAAAGCAAGAGCACTTTTACAGGATGCTTATGTTCAGGCAGCAGCTCTGGTTCCGGGAAAAAATGGTATATCAGCAAGTGGTAATATTGTAAAGGTGCCTGTGTCACTGACAGAAGAGGCTTCAGTTGGAAAGACAAAGGGAGTTGAGGCAACTGTATCTATTAAAATTATGGCCATGGCTGCACCGATAATCAAGAAGTCTATTTTGAGAGATACATCGGCCGAATTACAGTTTATGCCATCATTGACGTTAGATTCAGCTAATGATGATTTAAATGCCGCTAAGCTTCTGGATAAAAGCTATTATACCGTTTCGGTTAAGGACAATGTTACAGGCTATGTTTGGGATGACCTGATTAAAACAAATGATATTAGTTTACTTACAAAGGGTGAGCATGGATATTCAATAACTGAAGATTCGGCAAATATGTATACTGCACATATTTGCGGTTTTGATGCTAATAAGTCATATAGTGTAACTGTTATTGCAAATTTTGATGCAGATGAAGAGCATTCTATTGCAGTTGCATCAAAAGCATTTAATATTATGACCCAGAAACTCCTAATGAACGAAGGTGGTGCGCTTGACATTAAATATGCACCTGTAACGGTACTGATGTCGGCAGCAGATGCAGATGCGCAATTGGTAGCAATGCATGAAATTGATATGACATCAGAAGGTGGAATAGTATTAAACAGTGGTAATACCTACGGAATCTTTGCAGAGGTAGCACCATTAGCAAGATTATATGGTAATGAAAAATTAGTATGGACTATTTCATCAGGCGATAAGTCAGCTGCAAGCCTAAAAGTAAGTTCATCAACTTATGAGGTTCAAATTGATGTAAAGAGGGTGGGTGATTTTACGGTGACTGCAACTTCATCTGTGACAAAGGCAAATATGGGAACCTTTAAGGTTCATGCAATTCCATATCAGTCTAATCCTGAAAGTGAAGAAAAAGTACCGGTAGATATGCCTACTCAGACTATGGCAATTATTGCTGAACCAATTTGGGAAGAGCGTAGGGACGAAGAATAGGATAAAGCAAACGCTAAAAAGAACTGGTAGTTGGTGTACTATCAGTTCTTTTTGACATAAGGGAGAATCATGGCAATTGGGAATAGAATGCGTAAATTGTTGAAAATATTATCTGTTGTTTGCATATTGATATGGCTAATGGGCTGTGGTGATTTTGCGCAAAATGCAGATGAAGTAGTGAGTGAAGCGCAGTTATTAGAAACAGAAAGCAGTTCAGAAGTTATTTGTAGTGAGAGCTTGCCAGGTGATGAATATGAAGAAATATTAAGCAGCGAAGAGTCAGAGGACAAATACCCCAATAATGACCCTGAAGCTATCGATGATACTGTTGCAGAAATAACTTACGAAGATGAAGATTCGATAGGAATAAAGGCTGATGAAGATAATGTGGAAAACTCATCTTTCTGGATTAGATTTATCGATGTTGGTCAGGGAGATTCGGCTCTTATACAATGTGATGGAAGATATATGTTAATTGATGGTGGTGACAATAAGCAGTCATCACGAATATATTCGATTTTAAAGCAGGGAGAGATTAGCAAGCTTGATTATATAATTGCAACGCATCCGGATGCAGACCATATAGGTGGACTGTCGGGTGCACTTAATTATGCAATGGTTGATACGTGCTTTTGTTCTGTAACTGAACATGATACCAAGACATTTGATAACTTAGTGAAGTATCTTAATAAGCAAAATAAGGAAATTATTGTTCCTAAGGCTGGGGATATTTATAAGCTCGGTTCTGCAACGGTTACTATACTTGCTCCGATTATAAACAGCAGTGAAAGCAATAATAATTCGATTGTTACGATGATAAAATATGGTAACAACAGTTTTGTTTTTACCGGAGATGCAGAAGATGTAGAGGAATATTCGATTCTTTCAAGAGGATATGATATAAAATGTGATTTGCTTAAGGTGGGACATCATGGCAGTAGGTATTCAACTTCAGACTATTTTCTGGCTGCCTGCAGACCGCAGTATGCGGTGATTTCAGTAGGGAAGGATAACGAGTATGGCCACCCGACAAAAGAGGTATTAGATAAACTTACAGCAATCGGAACGGAAATTTATCGCACTGATTTACAGGGAGATATATTAGTATCAAGTGATGGCACGGATATACAGGTTACCTGTGAAAAGGAAGTGGAAAAGGAAAAAATACTTGTTGCCCCCACTGTTGTTGTAAAGGAAGATGAGACACCCGGAGCATCTGATGCTGAAGTATCTGACGGTTCGGACGCTCATGATAAATCTGTTGGAAATGATACCGATAATCCACAGCCTGAAGGTAATAACTATGTCCTTAATATTAATACTAAGAGATTTCATTATCCAACCTGTGACAGCGTAAACGAAATGAAAGCCAAAAACAGACGCTATGTCACAAGGTCCAGAGAAGAAATACTTGCTGACGGCTATGCTCCATGTAAAAGATGCAATCCATAGCCTGGTTGCTATTATTTCATTGCTTCTCTGATAGCCTTTATTCTCTGATACATTCCCGGATGATCATATTCGGTGAACTCAATAAAAGGGTGAGGATATACATTTACAAGTTCGTCACTGCTTAATGTCTTGAAAGTAGTAATTAATGCCTCACCATACCCATTTTTGACTGATTCCCTATCGGCTTCATATTCCTCCCATCTGGATTTGTACATTGAAAACAGGCCGGAAAGGAATGAAATTGGTTTGATTATATGTCCGAATACGATAAAGATGAGATAGTAATTATTTGCAGTAATGTTAAAGGATTCCCTTATCCAGTTAGTGCATATAAGAATGATCTCAGGGTTAACCATAAGCAAAAGTACAATAATAGCCAGCAATACGTATTCTCCATAGCTTATAAAGTTAAGTATATTTTTCTTGTGTTTCAGATGACCAATTTCGTGGGAAAGTACCGCCAAAAGTTCATCCTCTGCATTTTCGTTTATAAAATTATCTGCAATACCGAATTCCCTATGCCAAAAGAGTTTTAACAGAAAAGCATTCTTGGTGGTAGTCTTTTTTGATTCGTTATAGATATAGATCCTTTTTACTTTTTTCTTTGAATCTGCTTGTAAAGCATTGATTTTGTCTTTGAGTTCTCCATCTTCGAGAGGTGTAAAGGTGTACTGCTTTTTGAGTACGGCATAGCCAATAAGCTGAGCCACAACAAAGAAAATAAATAGAACTGCAACTATGCCAAGACAGATTAAGAAGCTTACCTTATATCCGACTGAAAAGCCATTTGTCCATTCGCTCATATGCTCACCTATAAATGTGAGAAGTTCAAGCAGAGCAACTGTGATAAAAAGTCCCATTAATTCGTTTATAACTTCATCCTTAACAAATTCTTTCAGGTCCTTTTTGTTCAGACCATATTTCTCCATTAGTCCGAATGTAATTTCATATGATGCAAAGGTCTCAATAATGGTAGAGATAACCCATATAATCATATATGTTGTGAGAAAAATCAGATATGGATTTCCATTGAACCAGTTGTCTATATATTCATAAACAGGTGAAAAAATAAGCACTATATCTAAAATAAGATTAATTGCCTTATACTTATTTCTTAACTTCTTCTTATCAGCTTCAAAGTTAATATATGTCTGATATCTTTCGGGATTATATACATCGGATACTTCTTCAGGAAGTGGCTTTTTTCGGTGCTTATCGGATATGCCGGATATAATAATTCCATATAACAGACTTCCTATGGACATAATTAAAATAAATATTCGTGCTGATATCATAATTGACTCCTTAGTATATATAATTCTCGATAATGTTTGGTAAAAATGCTTATTGCAGCTATTATTGTTGATGCTTTTTCGGAAAATCACTGAGATTCATTTTATCATAATTCCTCTGAACGGAATATGATATAATTAATAAATAGGCATATTGTATGAAATGAGTCCGGTTTAACTGTAGCATTCCGGTTGCGGTTAACGATGCATTTTGCTGTGAATAAATGGGAGGGTATTATGAGCATGGAAGATAAAATTAAAGAAGTTATAGAGCAGGAACAGAAGCTTAAATTCGGCCATTTTTCTAATGATGACGCATATCGTCTGGGAACCATTATCTACGAAATGGCGAAGGAAAGAGAACTACCTGTCACAATTGAAATAAGGAAAAACACGCAAATTGTATATCATGTTGCGCTTGAAGGAACATCACCCGACAATGATAAATGGCTTGAGCGAAAATATAATCTCGTTAATCGTACAGGACTTAGTTCTTACAGAATCAGCCTGGAGCTTAAAGCGTCAGGAAAGACATTGGAAGAGCGCCTGGAACTGACTACTGAAAATTATGCGGCTCATGGTGGATGTTTTCCGATTAATGTGGAGGGAACAGGAATAATAGGAACTGTAGCTGTTTCGGGACTTGAACAGAGTATGGACCATTCATTGGCAATTGAAGGAATATGCAAGTTTCTTGGTCGCAAGCTTCTTGGTCGCAAGCTTGATTAGGATGAAATGATTCAGGTGAATAACGGAATTTAGGTACTCTGATGTGATTTGTCAGAAAAAGGGACTAATGTATTATTTTATTGAAAACACTGAAATGGTATAATTATTTGTGTTAAAAAGGAGAATTAAAATTATGAATGATTTTGCGACTAATAGAAATAAGCAGCTTGCGCAAACAGTCATCAAAGGGCTGGAGTCAAGGAATATGACAGGTTACTATGCTGAGAATAGAGACGAGGCACTTCAACTTGCCCTTTCACTGATTCCGGAAAATAGTAAGGTTACTATGGGTGGTTCTATGTCTGTTCGGGAGATAGGACTTGTCGATGCGCTTAAAAACGGTAATTATAACTTTTGTGATAGAGATAATACAGCGGACAAGAGAGGAGCAGCACTCTTTGCATATGACGCGGATGTATATCTTGGGTCTGTTAATGCTATGACAAATGACGGAGTGCTTGTGAATATTGATGGCAACTCAAACAGAGTTTCAGCGTATGCATTTGGACCCAAGAAGCTTGTTTTGGTTGTTGGAATGAATAAGGTTTGTGGTGACGTTGATCATGCAATGAAACGTGCAAGGAATGAGGCAGCAACAATAAATGTTCAAAGGTTCGGACTTAATACGCCATGTGCCGGTACAGGAAAATGTTTTGATTGCAAGTCAATGGACACAATTTGCTGTCAATTTTTGATTACCAGATTCTCTCGTCATGCGGATAGAATTCATGTGATTCTTGTTGATGATGCTCTGGGCTTCTAATTAATATACAGATTATTATTGAATAAAAGGAATTGGTATGAAATTTGATTTGCATTGTCATACAGCAGAAGGATCATCAGATTCCAAGGTTTCCATAATTGAATATATAAGGTTACTAAAAGAGCAGGGATATGATGGCATGATGGTCACAGACCATGATTCATATGGTGGTTATAAATATTACCTTGAGCACAAAGAAGAGACACCGGATGACTTTGTTGTACTTAAAAGTATAGAGTATGACACGTCAGATGCCGGACACTTTTTAGTTGTAATGCCTGATGGTGTGGATCTTGAAATACTTGAGTATAGAGGTCTGGGGGTAGAGCAACTTGAAGAAATAGTGCACAGATATGGTGGCATCTTGGGACCGGCACATCCGTGCGGGGAGCCATTTTTAAGTATATTTTCTACAGGAAAATATAAAAGAGATCGCTCAATATTAAAGGATTTTGATTTTCTTGAAGGCTTTAACTGTGGTGAGGATTCTTGGGCTAATGATGAGGCTGTTGAATTAGCAAAAGAGTTTGGTAAGCCTATTACTTCGGGAAGCGATGCCCATTGGGAAAAATGTGTTGGTCTTGCTTATACCATCATTGAAGGTGATGTAAAAAACAATGACGATTTTATAGAATACATCCGTTTAGGAAAAAGTACCGTTATCTGGGGAAGACCATATGATGGCACATTGAAGGCACGCCTTGGAAAGTGGAATAGGCTTTTAGTGTACGGCTTCTTCCCATATAATAAGTTCGGTGCACTAAGATTTGCTCTAAAGAGAAGAAGGGCACTGAAAAAACTGGATGGAGATAGGGAAAATAATGGATAACAATTATACTGCATTTTCAGGACAAACAAGAAAAATGCCTAAGCTTTTTATGATTTATAACAATAATATATCTGAAATATATCTTTCAGGATATCAGACTCTTGGAAGGGCATCAGGTGGTACGGCTCCGTCTATAGCGGTTAATTGTGCTATTGTTTCCAGAAATCATGGTGAATTCATTACCGATGCAAATGGTACGCTATATCGTAATCAGAGTACTACTAATGGAACTACTTATAATAAAATGAAACTTGCGCCGGGACAGGAAGTGTATCTTAGAGATGGTGATGTTTTGGGCATATACCGCGAGGATGATAACAGCGGAAGTATGTATGTATTGTTTATTTATTCGGACAGTTATGAAAACTGCGAATGGAACACAATGTCATTAAGTGGAGTTAACTCTGTTAATATCGGAAGAAGTGAATCATTAAAATTTACAAGTTCTGAAATGTCCAGAAGGCATGCAGAATTTTTTAGAGCATCCAGAGGCTGGGCTATTATTGATCAGGGAAGTACTAATGGTGTTTTTTGCAATAATGTGCGTGTAATGGAACCAACATATCTTAATGCATATGATGTAATTAAGATGGCTTGCTATTACTTTGTCTTTTTGGGTGACCTTGTTATTTACCAGCATGACGCTGTGGTTAACCAGTGTTTTAATCAGGGGCATAACGAATATTCACAATGGAATAATCAGAGTGTTTCTGTTTTATATCCTGATTCGGCGCCTAATTATAATTATGTTGAAGCAGGACAGATTATTAATAATAATCAGAATGCATATGGGGGATATCAGCAGAATGGCAATAATGGATATCAGAATAATCAGAATATGTATGGTGGATATCAGGGGATGCCAGCCGGTGGTGGCCTTTCTATTAATATTGCTGAGAGGAGCGTATGGAAGAGAGGAAAGAAAAAGATGCTTCTCAAGAATGTTAATATGAATATTCCGGATGGAAGTATGGTACTTATACTTGGAGGTTCAGGAGCCGGTAAAACGACGTTTATGAATGCGGTTATGGGCTATGAACAGGCTAAGGGACAGATTTTGTATAATAACACTGATATTTATGCTGAATTTGACAGGATGCAGTATGAGATTGGTTATGTTCCACAGCAGGATCTCATGAGAATGAACGATCTTGCTCTTGAGACTGTAATTAATGCTGCACAGCTTAAACTTCCGGCCGGAATGCCTGAGGAATATTATATTAATCAGGCAGAAATAGCGATGGCAACATTGGGACTTGCCGATGAAAAACAGCAGATGGTAAGAGCACTTTCAGGCGGACAAAGAAAGCGACTAAGCATAGCGATGGAATATGTTGGGAATCCTTCATTGTTTTTCCTGGATGAGCCTGATTCCGGTGTTGATAATACTAACTCAGAACTTCTTTTGGATAAGCTTAGGGCGATTTCAAATGAAGGTAAAATTGTAATGTTTATTTCTCATAGTCCGGATCGTGCAATCAAACTTCTTGATAAGGTTATAATTCTTGCTAAGGATAGTTATGAAGATTGTGGGCATCTTGTTTTCTATGGTAATCCATATGATGCTCTTAAATTCTTTGAAGTAGAGAGTCTTAATAAGATTGTTTCAAGGATTAATAAAGTCAACGAAGGTGGGGAAGGATTGGCAGATTATTTTATAGATAAATTTGAAAGAGAGGCTTATCTGTATGGCTAATAATCGTATTTCGCGTTGGGGACAGGTTAAGGTTTATCTTGGTAAATGTTTCAGACTGTTTGGAACAGAGAAACAATGGAAGAATTTTATATCGACATTTATTATTGTTGTGCTTATTGCTATAGTTACGGGCGATGATATGTTTGATGCATATAATGCGACCAGAAAGGGAGCTTTTGCTCTTGTATGTGCCTGTATATGGATTGGAATTTTTAATTCAATACAATCAATCTGTAGAGAAAGAGCAATTATTAAGAGGGAGCATCGTTCAGGAGTGCATATTTCCTCATATATTTTTGCCCATGTTATATATGAATTCTTTGTATGCTCAGTCGAGGCTTTTATTGTTCTTCTTGTCACAGTTGTGCGTTATATAAATCAGATTCCGGATGTTCATGTTATAACGATTTTTCCAATTGATTTATTTTTCGCATTTTTGCTTATTATTTTTTCATCAGATGCATTGGCTTTGCTGGTTTCAAGCGGAGTGAAATCTGAACAAATGGCTATGACAATTATGCCGTTTGTATTGATTATTCAGCTTCTTATGGCAGGACTTGTATTTGAGCTTGAGGGATTTACGGAGAAATTGTCTACGCTTACTATAAGTCGCTGGGGGTTAAATGCAATTTGTGTAATAAGTGGGGCGGAAGACTTGAAATATAATCCTATGGTTGAGGAAATCGCTGACGGCATAGAATCAACAGCAGGAAATCTGTTTTCACTATTTGGCAGACTGATTCTTTTTACAATAATTTACATAGTAATAGCAATTATTCTCCTTAATAGGGTGGATTCGGACCAGAGATAAAAAGGGAAAAGGGAAAATATGGGAAGAGATAATTTGTTTGATGACAAGGAGATAGGCGAACTTCTGGCATTATCACAGATAGGATTGTGGCGTGTTGAATTTGAGGAAGGTAAAGCGCCATGCTTCTATGCTGACAAGGTGATGAATGAACTGCTTGGAACGCCGGATGATATGTCGCCTGAGGATCGTTTTGTATATCATCACAAAATGATACATCCGGAAGATATAGAATTGTTTGATGATTATTCGCGTAGCCTTGAAAATGTTGCTGCGGAAATAACATATAGATATATTCATCCTGAGCTCGGTGAGATGTTTGTAAGATGTGGTGGAAAGAGAGACTATTCGCGTAAAGAATTAATAAGTATTAGTGGAACACATCAGAATATTTCAGATACTATACGTTTGGAACAGGATAAAATAGCGGAAAGAAGGCTTGCAGAGGCTACCAAGAAGGCTCAGAGTGCTAATGAGGCCAAGACGGCATTCCTTTTTAATATGTCACATGATATTAGAACGCCAATGAATGCAATTATTGGTTTCACTAACCTTCTTGAAAAGAATAAGAATAATCCGGAACTTTTTGATGATTATATTGGAAAGATTAAAAGTGCAAGTGAGTTCCTTTTATCATTAATAAATAATGTTCTTGAAATGGCAAGAATTGAAAGTGGTAAGATTGAACTTGAGGAGACGGCTTTTAGTTCAAAGCAGTTTATGGAATCTCTGTTTATAGTATTTGAGAAGTCTATGGCGGAGAAGAATATAGAATTTACTCAAAAGGTAAATATTAAGCATCATTATATATATGCTGATTATGTGAGATTAAGAGAAATATATCTGAATATATTGTCAAATGCCATTAAATTCACACCGGAAGGTGGAAGAATTAGTATGGATCTTCTCGAACTTTCAAGTAACAAAAAAGGATATGCTCTTTATCAGTGTAGGGTATCTGATAATGGAATTGGTATGGCTAAGGAATATATTCCATACATATTTGATGAGTTCTCAAGAGAGCGAAGTCTTACCGACAGTAAGGTTGCGGGAACCGGTGTTGGAATGGCTATTGTTAAGCATCTTATAGACATGATGAACGGAACTATTTCGGTTGATAGTGAGCTTGGGAAAGGAACTGTTTTCACCATTACTCTATATCATAGAATTAGTGATAACATAGATAATAAGGGAAATGCGCAATCCGAGGATGTTTCCGGAGTATTTAAGGGAAAAAGAATTCTGTTAGCTGAAGACAATGAATTAAATGCGGAAATAGCGATGTCCGTACTTGAAGAAATGGGATTTGAGATTGACTGGGCAGAAGATGGAGATGTCTGTGTTAGTATGATGAAAAAAGCGGCTTCGGACTATTATGATTTAATTCTCATGGATATTCAAATGCCAAATTTAAATGGTTATGAAGCAACAAAGCAAATTAGAGAATTTGAAGATAAGGCTAAAGCTGATATACCTATTGTTGCGCTTACTGCTAATGTAATGGAAGAAGATAGGAAGAAATCATTTGCAAGTGGAATGAATGGTCACTTGGGGAAACCGATAGATGTAAATAAGTTGGCTCAGGAACTAAAGAAATATTGTTAAGAGGTATTGGTGTGAAAAGAATAATTAAAAAATTGATTGTATGTCTGGTTATGGTAGGAATTATTGCAGCCAATCTTGTAGGTTGCGGTGACTCGAGAAAAGAAGATAGAGACTATGTTGATAATAATGATAAGAAGGTGGAAGCTGAGGATGTTACACCGGTGGATATCGATGCAAAAGCAGAGTTAAGTGACAACAAAAAGGGAATAAAGGTTAATTATGGGCCGGATTATGAATTCAGTCTTTATGAACAGTTTCTTGGTATGGATCCCAATAATATTGGCACTGTTTCTGTAGTAGTGGATGATATTGAACTGACATATTTCGATTATGAGAAGGAGTGTGTTGGAAAGTCATATAATTTTGATGCCCTTCATGAGCAGATGAAAAACTTCAGTTCTTCGTCAGACTATAAGGAAGTAGAGGTGCTATTTACTATTCTTGAATATAAGGGGAATCGCACACTGGCACTGAAATATACCAATATGTCTATATATGGTGAGGGTGATGACAGTTATACAATTTTATTCATAAGTGAGAAGGATGGTGCACTTCATATAACACATTCGGTTAGTGAGTGGGCGCGCTCATCGGCTATGCTTACATCAAAAGGTTATATATATACAAGTGGTTCTGCCGGTGCAGGTGAACAATGTATTACCGCAGGTTTTATCGCAGAATATGGAGAGTATAAGGAAATATATACAGCCAATGAACTTTATGGCGACTGGATAGGTGCCGAAGTTGGTATCGATGAATACAGGACGGTCTTTGAAACGGGTGCAATACCGAATATAAAAGTTAATGAATATATGGTGGGCGATGAAGAGATACTTTCATACGATGTGCTTGAAGGTAATGCACCGGGGGAAAAGGAGCAGATGTACCTTGATTTGATGGAACAGAATGGACATGTATGGCTGACCAAGGAAGAGGTTGATGCCAAGATTGGTGAATATATTGAAGGTAATCTTGGAGTTGATAAGGATATTATGAGTGACAGTTATCCATGTGGATGGAAGACATTATGCGATACTGTTGATAATGCAAAAGCCGGTTGCTACTATCTTAATCCGGAAGCAGATACTGATTATATGTTCTATGCAGATGAGATTGGATTCTCGCCTACCCTCAGTGATACGTTAAAAGCGCAGCTGGTTCCGGTAGGTACAAGTCCGCTTACTGAAGAAGGCATAGGTGCACTTGAAATGGAGCCCGACCCGGATAAATTTGAAGCTGAAGATCGAATTTGTTTTGTTGATGAAAGAACAAATGAAAAGGATGAAACATTCCAATTATATATTTCTTCACAGTATACGACGATTATTGTTACGCCTGATGGACAGGCTGTTAAAACGCTTATTTCTCCCATTGACTTTATGTATGGTACATTGCCTAAGCTTATTATGATAGATTTTGATGGTGATGGTGAAGACGAGCTGGGTGTGTGGGAATATGTGCTTCATGGAACAGGTTTTACACAGGATACATTCTATATAGTTGATAAAAATGATAAGGACGGTACATGGACTGGATATAATCTGTCGTCATATATGTATGTTAGGGAGATAGCCAAGCATTTCGTTGCTGTTGATAATGGAAATACAATTGACATTTATTTTGATGAAGAAAAAGTATCAGAGATTGATAAGCAAGGAGATGATTCGGAACTTGACCTTCGCGGAGCCTATAATGTAAAAATTGAGGGAAATGGAAATGAAGTTAATGTCAGGATTATTCCTACATTTTACAGTGAACAAAATCCGATGGGCATAATGGCTGGTCAGGTATATACGACATTCTATTATGATGGAGCCGGAAGCTGGCGAATGGATTCATGTACTTATAGTGAAGAGTACTATGATTAGTTGTATAATCGGGCGGAAGAGTATGTTGATTAGTAGTGCTATGATTGGGGAGAGTAGTGCTTTGATTAGTAGTGCTATGATTGGGATATAAATCATTGACGAATATTTGACAAAATGGTAGACTTTAATACATCAAAGCGTTGATGCTTAAAATCATAAAAGCATCCGCTTTGGTGTATTTTTTTGATTGTGACAGTGCATTATGTCATATGTAACTGTCAGTCGCATTTATGTAGGAGGACACAAAATGACAGTAGTACTTTGCTCGATTCTTCTTGTGATTTTCTTCGCTCTTATGATTGGCGTAGGATTTTATACAAGAAAGAATGCAACAGATGTTAACGGATTTGTTCTTGGTGGACGTTCAGTTGGACCATGGCTTACAGCATTTGCATTTGGTACATCTTACTTTTCGGCAGTTATTTTTGTAGGATATGCCGGACAGTTTGGATGGCTCTATGGTACGAGTGCAACATGGGCAGGACTTGGTAATGCATTTATCGGTTCGCTTCTTGCATGGAACATACTTGGTAGACGTACAAGAATTATGACACAGTCGCTTGATGCGAAGACAATGCCTGATTTCTTCGGAAAGAGATTTAACTCTACAGCACTAAAAGTTGCTGCATCGGTAATTGTTTTCATTTTCCTTATTCCATATACAGCATCGCTTTATAATGGACTTTCAAGCTTATTCGGTCTTGTTTTCAATATGCCTTATTGGGTTGTAATTGCCATAATGGCAGTTCTTACCGGAGTATATGTTATTTTCGGTGGTTATATGGCAACAGCCATCAACGATTTTATCCAGGGTATCATAATGTTAATTGGTATTTCTGCAGTTATCGTTGCAGTTCTTAAGAGTAACGGTGGTCTTGTGGCTGCTATGCAGGCTCTTGCAGCTGTTCCATGTGATGGCTGGGAAGGCGGCGGAGCATTTTCTTCATTCTTTGGACCTGATCCACTTGCTCTCTTATTTGTAGTTATTCTTACTTCACTTGGTACATGGGGACTTCCACAGATGGTTGGTAAATTCTATGCTATCAAGAGTGAGAAAGATATACATAAGGGAACAGTAATCTCTACAGTATTCGCTATTATTGTAGCAGGTGGATGTTACTTCCTTGGTGGTTTTGGCCGTCTTTATGCTGACAGCATCAAGTATAATGAAGCAACAGGCAAGCCACTCTTTGATACAATTGTTCCTACAATGCTTTCAACTCTTGCACCTGTAATTATTGCAGTTGTAATTGTTCTTGTATTATCAGCTTCAATGTCAACACTTTCGTCACTTGTACTTACATCAAGCTCAACATTTACTCTTGATGTAATCAAGCCGGCTAAGAAGGATATGACAGAAGAGAAGCAGGTTACAACAATGAGAATCTTTATTGTATTCTTCATTCTTGTATCTGCTGTAATTGCAATCTTTAAGGATGCTAATCCAAGTGTTACATTTATTGCACAGATGATGGGTGTATCTTGGGGAGCACTTGCCGGAGCTTTCCTTGCACCGTTCTTGTATGGTCTCTACTGGAAGGGAATTACAAAGATTTCTGTTGTAGTATGCTTCATTTGGGGATGCTCACTTGCAGTACTTCAGCTTATTATTTCGCTTGCTAAGATTGACATGTCAGGATGTGGAGCTGTTATTGCATATATCTTTAAGTCATCTATCAATTCCGGTGTTGTAGCCATGGTTGGTGGACTTATAATTGTTCCAATTGTCAGCCTCTTTACAGCTAAGATGGATGCAAAGGAAGTTGATGGAATGTTTGAATGCTTCGAGGAAAAGGTAGAAGTTGCCAAGAAGGAAGCACTCGATTAATTCAGCACGGCACTCGATTGTTTAAGCAAATGATTGATTAAGTAAGTGATTGACTAAATGATGAAATCGTTTGCTTATTTGGCGAAAGTGTTTAATTAACTAGAATATATAAGCTCGATATATATTATGAGGGGAATGCAGTCTCTGGGAAACCGGGGGCTGCATTTTATTTGCAAATGATAAATTGAGCGCTTTAGCATTTTTGGAGATGCATCAGGTGGGGGTGATATATATGTTTGTTGTACCCGTGATTTATTGAATTAAATTGTTTAGGTGCCTGCCTGATGCTTGGCGTCGGGAGAGTTGGGCTTGCTGGCACTTGTCGCTAGGAGAGTTTGGGGCTTGCTGGAGCTTGTTGCTAGGAAAGTTTGGGGATTGATGCTGTTTGTTGATGGAGACGAAATAGTTGAAATACAATAAATAGCAAGTAGAAGTAAGAAAAATATTGTGTATAAGCGCATTTTTGTTGCGAGAATACAATAAATAGCAAGGAAAAGTAAGAAAATTATTGTGTATAAGTGCTTTTTTGCCGCGAGAACACAATAAATAACAAGGAAAAGTAAGAAAATTATTGTGTATAAGCGCATTTTTGCTGCGAGAATACAATAAATAGCAAGTAGAAGTAAGAAAAATATTGTGTATAAGCGCTTTTTTGCCGCAAGAACACAATAAATAGCAAGGAAAAGTAAGAAAAATATTGTGTATAAGTGCATTTTTGCCGCGAGAACAGAATAAATAGCAAGGAGAAGTAAGAAAATAATTGTGCGTATGCGAGAGCCGGTAAGATTTGGCCATAATGGCAGAATAATAGGCAAGGAAAAGCAAGGAAATGATAAAGCAAAAATTTGGTGACAATGTGACAATAATTAATAAATAAATTTTACTTTTTGTGTAGAAAAATAGTGACTAATTTGTTATTGTGTATAGGTAAAACAATAACAAGTAGGAGGACAAAAAGGTGGAAGGATTTTTAGCAGTATTTTTTCCGTTAGTAATTATAATTGCAATTATTATGATTCTTGCTACCGGATATGTTAAAGCTTCAACTGATGAGGCATTTATTATTACAGGTCTTCGTAAGAAACCTAAATATCTCATTGGTAGAGCAGGTGTGAAGATTCCGTTTTTAGAGAAGAAGGATGTGCTGTCGCTTCAGCTTATTCCAATTGATGTTAAGACAAGTAGCGCTGTACCTACAGCTGACTATATTAATATCAACATTGATGCAGCGGTTAATGTTCAGATTGGCCATGAGCAGGATATGCTTGAAAAGGCATCAAGAAACTTCCTTAACAGAAAGCCGGAATACATTGGTGCAGTTGCAAGAGAAGTTCTTGAAGGTAACATGCGTGAGATCGTTGGTAGAATGCATCTTGAGGAAATGGTTTCTGATCGCCAGAAGTTTGCTGATTTGGTTAAAGAGAATGCATCTCCTGACCTTGCTGCAATGGGTCTTATTATTACATCATTCAATGTTCAGAATTTCGTTGATAATGATCATGTAATAGAGAATCTCGGTGTTGATAATGTTGTGAAGATTTCTAAGGCTGCAGCAATTTCTCGTGCAGAGTCAGAGAGAGACGTAGCTATTGCTAAGGCAAGAGCTGAGAAGGAAGCTAATGATGCTAAGGTTGAGTCTGATACAGAGATTGCGAAGAAGCAGAATGAGCTTGCAATTAAGCAGGCTGAGCTTAAGAAAGAATCTGATACACAGAAGGCTATAGCTGATGCCGCTTATGAGATTCAGCAGGAAGAACAGCGTAAGACAATTGAGGCTACAAAGGTTAATGCTGATATCGCTCAGCAGGAGAGAACTGTAGAACTCCGTCAGCGTGAGGCAGATGTTGCAGAACAGACACTTAATGCTGAGATTAAGAAGAAGGCAGATGCTGAAAAGTATCGTAGACAGCAGGAAGCTGATGCAGCTCTTATTGAGCGTCAGAAAGAAGCTGAAGCTAAGAAATATGAACAGGAGAAAGCAGCTGAAGCACAAAGAGCAATGGCTGATGCTCTTATGTATCAGAAGCAGAAGGAAGCAGAAGGTATTGCAGCTGTAGGTAAGGCAGAGGCTGAAGCGATTCAGGCTAAGGGTCTTGCAGAAGCAGAAGCTATGGAGAAAAAGGCAGAGGCTTATGCTAAGTACAATAATGCAGCTGTAACAGAGATGATTATCAAGCAGCTTCCGGAAATTGCAAAGGCTATTGCAGAGCCTATTTCATCAATTGATAAGGTTACTATCATTGACGGTGGAAATGGTGAGAGTGGAGTGTCTTCTGTAGGTGGATATACACCTGCAGTTCTTGCAAAGGTTATCGAATCTGTTAGAGAGACAACCGGCTTTGATCTTACAGAAGTAATGAAGGCTAATACTCTTGCCGCTAAGACAGACAGAAATATCTCTGTTGATGGTGTTGAGATTAATATACCTGCACAGGAGAAGACAACTGTTAAGGTTGTTGAGAAAGAAGTGCCTGTTAAAGCAGAGGATTAATTAGGTTTGTTATATGATATACTTAGCCGGGGGTGAGGCTTTTACCCCCGGTTTTTTGTTATGGCGACGAGGAAAATGCATGAGCTTGCTCATATGCATTTGACGACTGCTAATCATGGTGAAACTCGCAAAGCGTGTTTCACCTATGTTATGGCGACGAGCAAAGTGGACATCATGCTTGCATGAATGGACATTTTGCGACCGCTAATCATAGATGTAAACTCGCGAAGCGTGTTACATCTATGTAATAATATGGTCAAAACAGTAGCGGTGAGGAGGGAAAGATGCTTTATAACCATGTTGCATTCAAATATGAATTCAGGGATTATCAGCAGAGAGTTCTTAATACACTGAAGGAAAAAAGTGAAGATAACAAAATTCATATTGTTGCAGCACCGGGATCAGGAAAAACTGTGCTTGGTCTTGAGATAATCAGACGTTTTGACTGTCCGTGCCTTGTTTTGACACCATCCATAAGTATCAGGGAACAGTGGATAGATAGGTTTATGGAACTGTTTGTTGCACCTGAAGCTAAGGAATATTGGCGAATCAGGGTATCAAATGATATTGAAAAACCGGGCATTATTACCTGCATTACCTACCAGGCACTATACACATTATATTCGAAAGACAACTTTAATGAATGTGTTTTGAGACTTAAGAATAGTGGATATAGGGTGGTGTGCCTTGATGAATCTCATCACCTTAAAAACGAGTGGTGGAAAGCCTTAGAGAGTACAGTAAAGATTCTTGATAATCCTCTTATAATATCACTTACAGCAACTCCTCCATATGATTCGGACAATCAGGAGTGGGCAAGATATAATAATCTTTGTGGTGCCATAGACTGCGAGGTGTTGACCCCTGAGATGGTTAAAAAAAATACATTATGTCCATATCAGGATCATGTTTATCTGTCAGTACCTACGACAGATGAGATTAACTCATTTCGAGAGCAGGAATATTTTATGAATAAGAGTATACGAGAGTTATTGGTAGGCAATACTTTGTATCGACTTATTCGTAACTATGATGCACTTTGTAATCCGCATGATCGAGCTGAAATATTTATCGAAGAGCCAAGGTTTCTTAACGCTTTGATTTCGTATGTACGTTTTTACGGAATTGAATCTGCCGTTTATTATGAAAAAGAAAAAGGTGCAATTGATGCAGTTATAAGTAACTGGGATTCATCTATAGTTGAGTTGGCGTATGGTGAGAGGGTGCCTCTTCTTGAAGGGGAATTACTTGAACTATTTTTGGAAGTGGTAATAAAAAAAGATGCGGAGCATTTTGATGCGGAATTATTAGAGGAATTTGTTAACGAATTGAGCAAAAAGCATCTTTTTAAAAATAATAAAATATATATCAGAAATCATCGTGAGGAAATAGAAAAACTTGCACGAGAATCTGTGTCAAAAATTGAATCAATAAAAGAAATTGTGCTCCTTGAAATGAGAAGTATGGGGGATAATCTACAGATGGTTATTCTGCTCGATCACATTGGTAGGGAAGATGTTAGCAAAATTGGGTCAACAGAGAGAATAAATAAGATGAATTGCGCAGCGGTTTTTGAGAGCATACGGAGAATGGAACATCTCAATAACCTGGACAGCTATATGAAGTCTTATATGGCATACATAAGGGAATTTGCGGGGACCAACCTTGGATTATTGTGTGGTAGCTTTGCAATACTGCCTAAAAAGGTACAGCAGCATGTGGGTAAAGAAGGCAAAGTACTTGGTGAAACGGGTTATATTCTTTTTGAAATAGGTGAAAGTGAAAGAAGCGAAATAGTAAAAAGAGTAACTATGATACTTGAGAGGCGCCTGATAAAGATTTTGATAGGAACAGTTTCTCTTTTGGGAGAAGGTTGGGATGCGCCGAGTATAAATACTGTAGTAATAGGAAGTACCATAAGCAGCTTTGTTCAGACTAATCAGATTAGAGGAAGGGGGATGCGAATTGAAAGGGGTAACCCATTAAAGGTTACTAATATATGGCATCTTATGACTCTTAATCCTGATTTTAAAAATGACAGATATGTCGGTGGACAGGATTATAGAAATATGGTTCGCCGCTTTGAGACCATTATGGGAATTAGCAGGAATGGAGATGTAGTAAGTAGCGGAATCGAGAGAATAGGTCTTGTAGGAAGTGATGTAACCGGGGACTATTTTTCTGCAGAATTTTTGAATAGATACACAAGAGACGTGCTAGCATATGCAACAAACAGGGATTTTATAAGAAATCAGTGGGATAGGATTATGCAATATCCGGGTGACTTTAGCAGGACTAGAGAAATTGCTACATTAAAGAGTGCCGGCCTGATTAGATGGAAGAATACAGATAATAGGTTCACCTTTGGTGAGATTAAAAAAATAGCTAAGGGACTTCATGCCAACATGTGCAGAAACGGACTTATTGGATACGACAGTAAGCTTATTATTAAAGCGAACTATCTGGAAGGAAAAATTGGTGTATTTGTTGAGAATTGTAAGCCTAAGGACAGTAAGCTTTTTATTAAATATTATGAACAGATTACGGGAGATATTATTGCACCGAGATACATTATTGGCAGGGGATATGAGCCTTTTGTAAAATATATAGCTGTACCGGATTATCTGAAGAATAAGGCAGACGTGATACAGCTTATTTCAGATATTGGATTTAGAAATTCCAAATTAATATATACTAAAAATGAAGATGGGCTTCGTTTGCTTTTTAACTTGAGACTGCAGAATCTTAAGGTTGATAAGAATACTATTGAAAAAGTACGAATGATTGTTATAAAGTAAAAGGACAGATTTTGAATGTGAATTCAGGCAAATTTGAATTAGGGAAAAGGAAGTAGGGCAAAAATGAATTGGAATCTGATATTTTTTGTTAATAGTATATTGCTTGGTGTTGGACTTGCAATGGATGCATTTTCAGTATCGCTTGCCAATGGACTCAATGACCCTTCAATGAAAAAGGGACGTATGTCTTTTGTAGCCGGTGTTTTTGCTTTTTTTCAGGCTGCAATGCCAATGATAGGATGGGTATGTGTACATACAATTGCTAAGTATTTTAGCCTGTTTGAGAAACTAATACCATGGATAGCACTAATACTCTTAGCATATATTGGCGGTAAGATGTTGGTTGAGGGTATAAAGGGTGAAGTAGATGAAGAGGCAGATAAAGATCTAACTTTTGCTACTTTAATAATTCAGGGCATTGCCACTTCAATTGATGCATTGTCTGTAGGCTTTACTATATCTGATTATGATATGCTTATGGCACTTGTATGTGCTGTAATTATTGCCATAGTGACATTTGTAATATGTGTTATAGGTCTGATAATAGGTAAGAAAGTTGGAACCAGAATTGCGGGTAAGGCAAACATTTTGGGTGGAGTAATTCTTATTGGAATAGGAATAGAGATATTTGTTAAAGGCATCTGGTTTTAGGTTAAAATGGATCTGTTATACAGGTGACATATACGCAGATTATTAAAAAGCTGAATATGATCAGATTAATATTCAACTTTCATAAGACATAAGCCCTGAGGTGGGGCGGTATAGCCGGCAGTTTCGCGATTGCCGGCATTTATTATGTCTGTAATATCTGTGGGTTTACGACGTCCTGAACCTATTTCAATTAGTGTGCCGGTCATAATTCTTATCATATTCTGAAGAAAGCCATCTCCGGTGTAATCGATATATATTTCAAATAACCGGTCATTATGATATACCTCGCCTATAGTGATATCAGTAATTGTACGAATTGTAGATTTTTTCATATGCTTATTGCCACAAAAGGAGCGGAAATCATGTGTTCCTATAAGCAGGGATGCAGCCTGTCTCATTGCATCAATATTAAGGTGCATATCTGTATATGTATAAACATATTTTTTGTTGAAAACATCAGCAATTGTACTTACGTGTATCCTGTAGCGATATGTTTTGGAGGTAGCACTGTAGCGCGCATGAAAACTATCCGCAACCTGCTCTATGGAGGTAACGGCAATATCTTCAGGAAGATGTGCATTGATATAATCGAGTAATTGGGTATCTGTCATATTAGGAGCCGGCTTGAGATGGAAATTAGCAACCTGACCTATGGCATGAACACCTGCATCAGTACGGCCGGAACCAATAACTGATACCTCTGTATTGAGAGATGAACCAGCAGTAGTATCTGAACTGTATGAACCTATCACTGTTGAATTGTGAGCTTGATTGACCGGCGGAATATTATTTTCCATAAGTCGGGTTAATATATTTTCCAACTTACCCTGTATAGTATTTGTGACGTTTTTTTGAATTTGCCATCCTTTATATGAGGTTCCGTCATAGCTAACTGTAACTTTATAATTCATTATATGCTCCCAATAATTATATATGCCGAATGTTTCTTTTTATATTATACATACATAAAAACAAAAAGAAAAACAGTATATAATCAGGCATAACAAAGGCAAAGGTGATATAATAAAAATGTTGTGTTTGGCTATATGCATTACTGATGAAACAGCCTGGTTTTTAATACTGAATTATCAGAGTAATATTAGGCGGTAAAATAAGTAGTGAAATAAGAGATAGAGAGGGCGATTATGGGTGATTATTTTCTTGAAAATGAAGAACTGATAGTTAAGATTAATTCATTTGGTGCACAGGTTCTGTCCGTGCTTGATAAAAAGAATTACAGAGAATATTTGTGGTATGGGGACAGCAAATTCTGGGGCAGAACTTCACCGGTTCTTTTTCCATTTGTAGGAAGCTTAAAGGACAAGCAGTATGTCTGTGAGGGAAAGAGCTTTAAGATGGGGCAGCACGGATTCGCAAGAGATATGGAATTTGTTATGACAGACCGGTCTGATAAAGAGATTTTTTTTGAACTGAACGCCACTGAAGAGACTTTGGAAAAGTATCCATTTGATTTTAAACTCATTATTGGGTATGTACTGACAGGCAGAGAACTTAAGGTAATCTGGAAGGTGAAAAATAATAAGAAGGATACAATGTATTTCTCAATTGGAGCACATCCGGCCTTTCTTTGCCCTATTCATGGAGAAAATAGTAAGTGTGGATATAAGCTCCGTTTTGATGGCGTTAATGAGATTCATCACCATGGTAATGATGTTGCATCCGGGCTTGCAAAGATGGAAGAGGATATTGTTATTGAACTTGAAAATGGTAGAAGTGTTATAACGGAAGACTATTTTGACAGATGTACTTATATGATTGAGGGTAACCAGACTAAATGTGTTGGCATAGAGGATAGAGATGGTAATCGAATAGTGGATGTAAACTTTGATACACCGCTGTTTGCAATATGGTCACCTGAGCAAAAGAATGCACCTTTTATTTGTATAGAGCCATGGTATGGAAGATGTGATGCTACAGACTTTGAAGGGGATATTACAGAAAGAGATTATACCCAGACTGTTACCGGAGATGAAGAGTTTGAAGGCGGATACAGTATGAAGTTTTATAATATATGATGTAACAAAGGAGTACATAATTCCACAAGTTTTGTAATGTATAGCGGTGGTTAATGTTCTCTGGTCCAGAGGATAGTATATGAAAAACAAAAGCAAGTTGAATAAAATTAAAACCGGAGGCAGCAGAATTCAGAGAAACTGGTTCTATATGTCTGAAAAGGAAATCTCACCGGATGACATTAAGTCTGTATGGGAACAGGATTATGATGTTGAAATATGGAGAGAGCAAGGGATACTTGAAATAACACTTGGTGAGGGTGGAATAGATGTAGAAACTTGTCCTACTGACAGGTGGGATGATTATAGTAAAGAATATCTTAAGTCTAATAGTGTTGTTATGGTATATGCTGTAACCGTCACTGAAAAGGGATATGAAGAATGTGTTAATGCAATGCGTAAGCTCTGTAGTGTAAAAGGTGGCTGGTTTGCAGCGGATACGGATGACTTTACACCTAGGATTGAATAGTATGGGAGAAGGCTATGCTTAATACAACACTTTGCTATATTGAAAAAGATAACAAATATTTGATGCTTCATCGCGTAAAAAAGGAAAATGATCTTAATAAGGATAAGTGGGTCGGTATAGGTGGTAAATTCGAAGAAAACGAAACGCCTGATGAGTGTATGCTTAGAGAGGCATATGAGGAGACAGGACTTACACTTACAGAGTATAGGTTAAGAGGCGTTATAACCTTTTTGTCCAATGAGTACGAGGGAGAATATATGTATCTCTATACAGCTACGGGATACAAAGGTGACATTAAGGAATGCAATGAAGGAAATCTTGAGTGGGTACCTATTAATGAGGTTACTAGTCTTCCAATATGGGAGGGAGATAAGTTGTTTTTTGAAGAACTTATAAGAGACAGGGGCTTTTTTACAATGAAGCTTAGATATGAGGGGAACCAATTAGTAGAAAGCGATTATAAATTGCACAATTAGAGGTGAATTATGCGATACATGCCAAAAGACATACTTGATTACATCTACGAAAATGGTCTTGATTCAGATTTTATGGTGTCCGTTATGAATCATAAAGGTGGTTATTCTATTGCAGAGATAACAGATGCCAAGTATAGAGAAAGAGAAGATGGTATTCATCTTATTGCGCCATCTTATAAGATAAATGTTCTTATTGAGGATGAGGATATACTTAAAGCTATAGCCTTTGGAATGTATGTGAGTGCATTTATATCAAGAAAGCAGGATGATTATCAGGTGCATTTCCTTGTTCACCAGTATCTGGCGGGGATGAAGCAGAACTTTGAAGAAGATATTCTGAACGAGGTTGTCAGATATATGATTCTTAAAACGGTAAAGGCGCTACGGCTTGATACACCTGCTAAGGTTGACGAATATATTGGAAGAAAATAGTAACTGTTTGGATTATTAAAAGGGTGACAGGATGTTTTTTAAAACAAAAGCAGAGAAAAAACTGGATGAAATAATAACCGGCATAGATATGAATATGTCTAATAATTATAAAGATAATGCTCAAAGTGGACTTAGAGACTTGGAAAAGGCTTTAGTTGAAATGAAGGAAAACGGAGAACTTAAGGAAAAGGCTTTAGGAAGATATGAGGGGATACTTAAAGAGTATCAGGAAAAGATGAAGGGATATTCTCATAAGGATCAGAAACCGTATTGGACATAGAGGCAGCAGGATAAGAGGAGCATCATGGCAAACAAAAGCGATATTACTAGAAATCAGTGGATGTTAACAGGTCCGCTTGCAAAAAAAGGATATGATTGGTGGTGGCATTCATTTACAGCAAAGAATGCTGAGACCGGAGAGCAAAAGGCATTTTATGTGGAATTCTTTACATGTAATCCGGCATTGGCTAAAAAAGAGCCGGTAATTGTATGGAACGATACGCAGAAGCAAAAGCGTGGTGTAAAGCCCTCATATGTAATGGTAAATGCAGGCTTTTGGGGAGAAGAAAAGGCTCAGCTTCATAGATTCTTTCCATGGAAAGATGTGAAGATTGTGTACGACGCTCCTTTTTATATTGAAGCAGATGACTGCAATTGCAGTGAGACTCATACTGAAGGAAGCATTACTGTCAAAAAATATGATGTTTCAAATCATCCTGAATGGATGACTGATGAAGGTTCAATAAGTTGGAATCTGGATATAGAAAAAAAGATTGCATTTAATGTCGGATATGGTGCCGGTGCTTTTTTTAGAAAACTAAATGCATTTGAGATGTTCTGGCATGCTGAAGGAATGAAGACCATTTACAGTGGTGAAATTGTTGTAAACGGAGTCAGATATATAGTAAGCCCTGAGGACTGTAATGGTTATGCTGATAAGAACTGGGGTGGCGACTTTACCAGCCCATGGGTATGGTTATCTTCTAATAATCTGACAAGTGCCGTGACTGGCAAAAAACTTGAGAACAGTGTCTTTAATATAGGTGGTGGCAGACCTAAGGTATTTGGTTTTGCACTGGAGCATAAATTGCTAGGGGAATTATATTATGAGGGGACTGATTATGAGTTCAATTTCTCAAAGTTCTGGACAGGCTCAAAGACCGAATTCAAATGTGAAGAGTTTGAAAACGAAATCTGCTGGTATGTGAATCAGACTACAAGAAAGGCCAGACTTGAGACTACAATTACATGTAAAAAAAGTGACATGTTATTAATTAATTATGAATCTCCTGACGGATATAAGAGACATAACAGACTCTGGAATGGTGGCACAGGGGTAGGAACCTTGAAACTTTATAAGTATGAAAAAGGTGAAGAGGTGTTAGTTGACGAAATCATTGCTGAGAGTGTGGGTTGTGAATACGGTGAATATGGGATGAAGCCGGCAGTGCATCCTAATCCTATAGTAGAGGAAGGCGTTAACGAAGAGGAAGAAGAATTTGAACTGGTATAGTATGGCAGTTGATTGAGAATTGTTGGTGGTGTGTATAGATGAAAAAGAAGGCTTTGATTTGGATATCAGTATTACTGATTATTCTTATTTCGATTATCGTGGGGATAATACTATATAATAACAATCCATCAGTTAGATATAAAAAACAAATTGAACTGGCGCAGAGGTATTTAACAGAAGGGGATATGGAACAGGCAATTGTGGCTTATAGGGCAGCAATTGAAATAGATCCAAGGAATCCGGATACTTATGATGCTCTTGCGGATATATACATTGGAGAGGAACAATGGAGTGCAGCAAAAGAGACTCTTTTAGCCGGAGTTGAGGCAACAGGTGCTACAACTTTAACCAGTAAGTTGGAGGAGGTTGAACTTAAGATAAAGTCGATTGCCTATGAATTACTGGATGAGAATATAGAGAATATATATATTTGCGGTGATAAATTCATAGATATGACATCAAGAACGCTTGAGGAAAATTATGCAAGATTTTCTTCCTATGCAGGTGATGACAGGGTAGAGCTTGTTAATAATAATATCGATATGGCTTCTGATGATTATAAAGCAAATACCCGCCATATAATTGTAGATATCAGTCGTGATAATGGCATTCTTATAAATAATGTTGGAGTTGCTGAAAATCAATATACAAGATATGCTCAAATACCTGAATATTTCTGCCCGATTAATCTTGATACCAGTCGGGAAGATGTTGTCAACTGGTGTATAGCCAATAATTTGGAGTACACTGAGAATGATAACGATGGGGTATACTCAGTTTGGATTAACACTGAAAAATATAAATTGGCATATGTCATATTTGAACCAAGTGAACCTCTTGGTGAAAATATATATATCGAAATTATGTGGTAATAGCATTTGCATGTATTGCTATTTATAGTTTGTTTTTGAAATATTAGGTGGGAATAATGCTAATCAACGGAAAATTCAGATGTGCAGGCTGCATGAAAGAACTGAATGAAGAGTTTGAGGTATGTTCTTGTGGATATAAAAATGACTCTGGGGCAAATCTTACACATTGCCTTCAGGTAGGAACAGTTCTTGATGACACTTATGTCATTGGTAAGGTTATAGGAGAAGGTGGATTTGGCATTACCTATGTAGGATGGGATAGGGATCTCGAGAAAAAGGTTGCTATCAAAGAATTCTATATGGATGGATTCACATCACGTAATTCAACAGTATCCTCTGAAGTTAATTCCAAGGTTGGTGATGATGAAGAACTGTTTGAGGTAAACAGGGAAAAGTTTATAAATGAGGCAAAGATTCTTGCATCGTTTATGGAAGAACCGGGTATTGTTACTGTTCATAAGTTCTTTAGGGAAAACAATACAGCCTACATTGTAATGGAATATGTTGAGGGAATTACCCTTAAGGAATATCTTAAGCAAAAAGGCAAATTGTCAGTTGAGGAGACAATAGGTCTTATTGGTCCTGTTATGAACTCGCTCGCTAAAGTGCATGAAAAGAATCTTGTACACAGAGATATCAGCCCTGATAATATAATGATTACAGCGGATGGCCGTGGTAAACTGATTGATTTCGGAGCTGCGAGGGAAGCAAATGGTGGAAATAAGAGTTTGTCTGTTGTTCTTAAGCATGGGTTTGCACCGGTTGAACAGTACCAGTCTAAAGGTAATCAGGGACCATGGACAGATGTATATGCG
>JAGHUN010000125.1 GCA_018064805.1 Candidatus Colinaster scatohippi | reverse complement strand
TCAAGAGCCTCTTTAGAATACTCCGGATATTTCTTTATGAATTCCTTAAGTTCAGCTTCGCCATCCTTAGCCAGTCTCTTGTTGTAGTCCATTCGTGCTCTAAGCTTCTGCCTCTGTAAAATGTGAGCATGCCTAATCTCAACCATTTCATTATGCTCAAGTATGGCAAGCGGATTATGAAGCCATGCATATACATCATTAAGCTGATATTTTCTAAGTTTTCTAAGCAGGTCGGTCTGGTAGAAGGTCATCTCCTGTTCATTTAAAGCATGCTTTTCTCTTATTTCTTTCTCAGCCTGATATGCTTCCCATACCTTCATCAATTCCTTTGAACTGCTTGTATTGTATTTTGTATATAAATAATCAAGCAGATTAGAATTGTTAACGTACCTGATTTTCACAGTATTCTGGAGTAAAATAATTCTATTTATACTCTTTTGAACAGTTCTCAGTTCCTTTGTCGCATCCTGATATTTCACAAATATAACTGTTATCGCAATAGCTACGGATAATGCAACAAAAATATATCCCACACCGGTTTCCATTTCGAAGCCATACTGAAGAACCAGAAGCATTATCACACACAGGATAGCGGCAAATACACAGATTACCACCATTCCTTTACTATTAATAATATCTCTTTTGAGTTCTGCCTCTCTATACATATAAGCATGCTTTTCACCATCAAGCTTTTTTAGATCATCCTTAACTAACTGCTTATATTCCTCAGCTTCCTTAATATCATCATAGGCCTTGGGCATTTTGTCCTCAAAACGCTCCATAGTACGAAACTGTGCATCCGTCATTGCACTTCTTTTCATGTCATACTCTTTAGTTTCGTCCTGATAATAAATTATCTTTCTGGCCGAATCCTGCAGTTCCATTTTTTCGACCATAGGAAGTGCTTCGATTTCGTCCATATCCTTCAGAGTCGCTGTTACTGCATTATATTCTGCAGACAGTTTATCCAGTTCTGTCGAAGCATCCTTCATCTGTTCAACCAGATTCCTTAGATATTTCTCACGCTGAAGCTCATCACTCATCTTGAACATATGTCTGTCAGAGACTATATGTTCCCAATCCCATTCAAAGTCTTCCTCGCTGCCTTCGTCTAATTCCATATCAAGGAAATCGTCATACTGACTATGAAAAAGTTTTGCCAGAAACTTTCCGCCAAATCCCATAAATATCTCCCCGGTTTCTATTCAACCGATATTGCCAACTTCACCTGTTAAAATTACCAGGTACCCTGTTTCAATAGTTCACCTGCAAACTACCTGTTCACATTTCTAAACATATTATCACGGTATTCTTCCTTAACCTCTTCTGCCATACTTAATATACCATCATAATATGCCGCACCCTGCTGCTTCATATCTGTTATCTCAGCAAAAAATTTTGTAATCGGCTGCCTGTCCCAATCAAGCTTTACAAGCTCGCATTTCCTCTCTACATCAAGCGAATCTTCATAGGTCTCCTTATGTGCCGACAAATACTCCAGGTATTGCGTTGGTTTCATATACAGCTTCATTGCACATAGCATGCTGACATAACTGTCAGTATTAGCATATGTTGTATACGCCCTTTCAAAATACTCTGCTGCACGTTCATACATAAAAAGCTTTGCACTGCATACACCGAGATTATGAAAAACTTTAGCGCGCAGGATTGTCTGATTTAAGCTTGTGTCCCTTAATATCGTCTCATACTCTTCAATGGCAAGAGCTATATGTCCTGCATCAAGAAAACCATCAGCGCGAATTTTTCTCCTCTCCTCAATAGTTAATTTGTTATTTTTCCCTATTTCCTTTAAGAGCTCAATCCACTTTTCTTCTGCATAATAACCTATGTTGTTAGACAGAATGGCTACTAACTTAGATAAAGTATCACCCTTACCTATAACACGACCTATTTCCGAAGCGACAGTTTTAAGCTCCAATTCCTTGTCAATCCACTCAACAAGGTCTGTACTGACAAATCTGTCATCTAACAGATATGCGTTATGATATAGGTAATAACATAATTCCTCAATGCTATAGATATTCACACAATCATCTGCAATGTAATATGGAGTTTTTGCATATGCCCCCTGGCATAAAATAACATTACTCATTATTCCTTTACCTGTTCCATATCTGTTTTAATTTGTATTTTCTGAGTAAACAGCTGATGGGTTGCCATTCGGAATGCACCAAAGCCCATATCTGTTGCATTAATCCTTATAGTATCCTCTGACTCCATCAGAACCTCAAGTTGAATGCGTACAGTACCCGGTTCATGGTCTCCCAAGCCATCAAGTACAACCTCAACATTCCTTACATTCTTACCATCAAGAGGAGTTATTGTTATCACAAAAGAATTGCCTTCACCAAGTAAGAAATCCACAGTTTTCTTCGAGTCAAACCAGTTCTCACCACCATCAAGCAACGCAAGATATGATTCCTCTCTTCCACGCATAACATTCATTCCTACATTGGCACGAAGTTTTCCCTTGCCGAGGAATATCATATTGCGTTTATCCAGCTTGGTTGTAAGGTTGTCCTGCATAGCATAACAAGCTCCCCTGCTATAGAGGTTATTCCCCCTAAACGCTCTTCTGTTACGACATAATTCACGAAGCGAATCCTTGCACCAGTCGCCTTCAAAACCTGTTCCGAGAAGGTATGCGCAGCTTACAATATGCCCTGCCAGAGAATCTTTCACTACATCCGAGAACCTGTTATCCATAACCTCTGCTTCTGCCTCAGAGCCATTATATCCTCCGACAGCTTCATATTCTTTTCTATCAACAAATGCCACAAGCGGCTTTGTCATTTTATTCCTATGAAAACGGAATGCAGTTATTCCATTCTCGTTATAATCATATACTTCCACATCATGCTGCCATAGATCAGCCGGCTGGTGTGCAATATAATAATATATGCTCTCTTCGCGCCCCTGGAAACATATCTGTGCATCTCCAATTTCAAGCGTGTCAGTAACTATTTCCAATACTTCAAGTGCCCTTTTTGTAAGATTCGGAACAGTAAACATTATTCCCTTAATGCGTTCCTTTTTTACCTCGGATGTCAAAAGAACCAGACTTCTTCTAATATATAATGCCAGCAATGCGAGAGGATCAAATTCCTCTCCTACTACGCTTACATTATCACCAACCAGTGCCCTCTCCCAGAGTTCACCGACCATCTCGCCTTCCTCAACCTCACTATAATTAACAGCTTCCTGTCCTACAAACCACTGGTTAACCTCACTTCTTTTGAAAAGGCATACAGGAATATTATACTGCTCGGTTCCCGGTGTCAGACTTATAGTCTTACCCGGTTCAGCACCATTTTCGGTATAACTTATCTGCGCATATTCATTTGACAGGTCATATCCAACTACGACCGAACCATTATTCCCAAACATCCGGTTACCTCATTAACCACAATAATTATCCAAAGCATTTTTACTTCAGATATACATTACTACAATTACCGTCGTTAATATGTTAATTACTGCTTTGTAAACAGACTATCCGTAACATATTCCCGATATTTATAGTCTTCTAACAGTTTAAGCGCCGTATCATAATCTCCAAGAGTCGCTGCAATTGCAATATCATTTACTATTGTAAATCTGTCAACAGGCCCCTCGGCATCTGCATCGCTCTTCTCTAAGCAATCACTCTCTGTAAGCTGCTCAATACCGGCCTTTTTTTCTGTAATATAATACTGAACGCTTTCGCCAAAGAATAGCATAAATGTCTTAACATATACGCCCTGGTATACATTTGCCATTTCTTCTCTTATGTAGCTGCGTCCCATATCCGCACTGCTGCTTAGTACATAATTAATAACTACCTTCGCCCCCGGCTGCCCATGATATTCAACCATCGTAAGATTAGACAGTTCCTGAGCCTCAGGTGATATTTCACGGAATTTCTGCATAAAGGGCATCACTATCTTCTGTTCCCCACAGAGAACCTTGATGTAACGCCTGATATGGCTTTTAATATTCTCATCAAGAAGTCGAATGTTGCTTTCATACGAGTAGTGCTTGAGAAATGCCAGCATACATACATTCGGCAGCTCGCCTTCATTCTCATAGACTCGCGCCATCTCTCGGAACATAAAATCATCTACAATTTTGTCCCTTACAAAATATTCCTCTGCAAAATATGTAAGATATTCAATTTCAACCTCAGACTTTGCTCCACCACCTGCGTATTCCTTAAGAATCTGAGCCTCTTCACCAATATATGCTCCTGTCACAAGCGCCTGGGCCATCATGGTCTCACATATGCTGTATGTATCTACACAGAAACCGCTTGCTGCCTTCCAAATATTACGAAGGCTCTTAAGTAAGCCTCTGTAAAACATAACCAGGTACTTAAGCACAACCTCATTATATTTACCTCGTTCAAAGGCGCTATAAATAAGACTTAAAAGACCTTCATCATAGATATATCCATCACGCTCTATAATAAGTGTTGCAATTCTTACAAGCACGCTTGGTGCAATAGCTTCCCCACCATAATAAAGCGCATAATGGAAAGCAGTATCCGAAAAACCTCTTGCAATAAGGAGCCTCAGAAGTTCGTCCCTATCCTTATAAAGAACGTCATCCTTACCGGTGCATGCAAGCAATTCATCCACCTTAACAGTATCATCATGATCCTGATAATATCTGATTAATGGCATCCTGACGGCTGCCTTGAACTTAGGATTCACCTCTTCACACTGTTCCAAATACTTATATCTTCCGACATTCCTGTCATTTACGGTTATAAATTCACTATTACCCTCACATATATATAGGTCAAAAAGGAGCGAATCCTCTGTATATATCTCTATCTTCGGAAGATATTTACGCGGCAGGAAGTATCTCTCTGTAACATATTCCTTAGTTTGGAAGAACCTGTTACCCCGTGTATCCTCCAACAGTATCGTGTAATCACTACTTGGAAGTGCCACAGTTGCTACATCTGCTACCACAGGATATACCATCTCGGCACACAACCTTTCATCAATTACTATTACATTACATATAGTAGGATCTGTAACTCTTATGCAGTGCATAAGAAGCACCTTGGAGAACTGTCTGATATTATCTACCGTCGACATTTCCTTCATTACAATTTCCTGATATAAATATGCAAGATCACGGTTTATTTTCTCAGCATACAGTTGCTTAACAACAAATCGCTTAATGCCATCCTCATACATTCTATAGATATCCTGCATCTTGTCTCTGTTTTTAACAACATGTGCATACAGATATGCCGTCTGTTCAAGGGGAAGGCCACTTTCATATGAGAAATAAATGAGTACATCTCTTGGAATTGCCTGCTCACTGAGTATATCCACTGACATCATATAATTCTCATAAAGATTCGTTATCTGGAAATGATGCTCAATACCAAGGCTATACCATTCAAAGTATTTCTTCCCTGTAAGTCCACCCTTCATTAACTGGGAACAGATAGCCTCCACCGTAGACACCTCGGGTTTAACATCATATAAGGTCTTAAGTATATTATATGTTACAACATCATATTCACGCTGACGACATGCATGATATGCTATATGATCCTGAAGTTCTGAATTAATTAGTCTCTTTCTTGCAGCAAAAAGTAACAGTCTCTTCTCATCATCATCAAAATGGACAAGAAGACTTGGTATATTATTAAGTAGCTTAACAATTTCGACATAGAATAACGGACTGTCACAGCCTCTCGCAATCTGCTTAATTCCAAAAGCATACAGTCTTGCAGGATTACGCTTAAACTCATCCGACAACTGCATAAGTATCCATGCAACCCGCCAATTGTCAGCATCCTTCTCATAGATTCCTTTTACTGTTCCAAATACTTCCCTTGTATAATAGTCATCTACATTGTATAGAGACATAAGGTACAAATAATAACAATACAACTCATTACTTGCATCCTCTATCCCTTCGGTAATCTTATGATCAAGCAACCACTTTGCCTCATTGAATCGCTCCTGAACAAGAAGCAAATGCGCCTGATACATAGAATTCTCTAATTCATCATAGCCTACATTAACCCTGTGATTTACCAATTCCTCGGTCAACTGAAGCCATTTAGCCTGTGATATTCTTCCCGAAGCATAATCTATATAATGCCTGATTAATGAATATCTTACGCTTTTCCTCTTATGAGCCGTAACATCTTTTTTAGCTGTTGCCCTGTTAGTTACAGTCACATCAATATAAAAAGAACCATACAGATGTCTGAATGTAATTCTGCCATAGTTAATACCTGTCCTAAGCTTGTTCTCTCGCACAACAAATTCAAACACACACTTATTGCCTTCAAAATTCTCCTCAGTCAGCTTATTATACTGAACATCTATAAAATCCCCATCAACCTTGACGGCAATCATGGTATATCCCCAGCCATTGCGCTCTATATCTACTGACTGAACAACATTACCATGAGGTTCTGTGATTCGGATTACATCCTTGTCAATTGAATATTCAAGCATCTGCTTTTTATTAATGCCAACAAGAAATTCTTCCAGGTTATAATTGCGATTGCCTCTTCCTGCAAGCCCAAGATACATATTACGATATCTGGAATCCTTTTCAGGAATAATATTTACAAATTCCGGAAGATTAAAAACTCTTACAGCTTCGTTCCAGTCTGTCTTGGCCAGATTGGTAAAGTGGAACAGGTTCTTGATTGTTCCAATAGAGGATTCAATAATATCGTGCCCAATCATAGTAACAAACGGCAGCACGAACTCACCCATATTGGATATTACCGAGAAATTCCCCTTTAACACATCCCCCGGTTGCATTCCCGATGCATCAAAGACATACGGAATCTTAATAGACTTACCCTTAAATGTATTCATCCCTAAATGCATACGAAGACTGGAAGAATATAAATATCCTTCCATTTCAGTATTGGAACCTGATTCAATTACAAAGTGGCCCTTAAATTTTTCTCCGGCTTTGATTGTTATTTCAATCTTTTCTTCCGAAAAAATAATGCCTTCCCTGCTTTCACGGTAATCATCAAGCATCTTTTCTTCTCCGATGTCTAGTTCTTTTTGGCATAAATATCCAAAAATAAGTATATCTCAAAACAAGAAAAAATAAAAGGCAGATATTACCCAAATCATCAAAATATTGTGGTTTATATAAATCCTAACCACTATCAAAGGTATTTATTCTATAAAAAAGTAAAAGGTCAGCCATACACCGTGAAAAAACATTCGGTATATACTGACCTTTTATCCTATTTTGTTTTTATAATAGCCACAATCAGTTCTACTTTAATACCTTAATTGTATAGGTAACACTCTGAGAACCATCCCTTGTTGCAACGGTGATTTTTGTAGTTCCTTTACTTATTCCGATTGCCTCAAACTTATATATACAATAACCTTGGCTCCAATTCTTTGCATTCCATCCGGTATATCTCACAGTTCCGACATTTCCATTAGAAGATGAAAGCTTGAACCCACCAAACGGAAGCGTATCAGTACTCATAACCTTAATATAGAAATCATCCCCATCACCGAACCTGTTCGCTGTCAATTTATTATCGGCTTTATTTCCATACTGATCAACAATTTCTATCTTACCTATATTCTTATAAATAGTGAAGCTTCTGGCTGTGGCTGCCCCACTTCCATCTGCCGCTTCCGCATGCACTGTTACTACTGTTTTATTAGGAGCAGTTGCCTTTGCAGTAAGGACACCTGTTTTCGAGATAGATGCATATATTTCATCTCCAGCTTCCAGTGACCAATTAACCTTGGTATTGGTAGTCTTACCATTCTCTGTAGCAATTGTGGCCTTAAGAGCAAGGGATTTACCTGCTGTAACACAATCAAATGCACCCGCCTTGGCCGGTCCTATCTTAATATTAGACACAGGATTAACCACATTTATAACACAGGTTGACTTCTTACCGCTGCCATCCAATGCCGCAACTGTAAGATTAACCTTTCCCGTGCCTGTTCCCAATGACATAACTCCAACCGACAGACCGTTAGCTGAATCTGCCCAGATAGATGAGATGCGTACAAGATTAGGATTAGACACCGTTACTAAGAATGATTCCTTAACCGGGTATCCTGCTTCTCTTTCCCCACCTTCAATCTCGGTTCTTATAGTTGCATTTGTGTTGCTTCCAAATGAATTACATTCTCTGAATACTGTCACAGTTTTATCTGATGTCAGTTTGGTCACCTGCTCACTAATAACCTTAACGGTTCTTGTACCGGTAGCTGCAGACCCATCCTTATTGGTAATCTTTGCATATACTGTATAAGTTCCGGGGATTGTGTTCTTATTTGTTATAACCTTACCGCCTGCCACCTTGACACCTGCTGCTTCTCCGGTTGTATCAATCGACCATACTATACTCTTTACATTCGAATTAGCCGGACTGATAACCGGTTTAGAAAGAACCAGGCTTTTACCTACGGCCACCTTGTCATATCCATTCGAAGGAATGTCAATAGATACCGCATTCTGAATTACATTAATTGTAAGCGTCCCCTTAACGCCTGAAGAATCTGCCGCTACTGCGGTAATCGTAGCATTTCCAGGCCCTGTTATATGATAATTACCATCATTACCAACCGCAACAACCTTAGGATTGGATGTTGTAAAATACACCTCATCTATCAGTCCATTTGTTCCATCAGCCCTTTTCACATCAAACATGCCGAACAGGTCTGCCTTGGTCATTTTAATAGAAGATGCATTACGATATTTCGTGACTCTGTTAACCGGAGCTTTAATGGTTTTAATGCCATAATCTGTAACTTCAATATTGCATACATTGGACTTTGTTGCAGAGGCAAGTTTTGAAACAGCCCAAACCTTATAGGTTCCTGTCACCGCATTCTTTTTGGCACTAAGTACTCCTGTTGCACTTATTGTTACACCATTGTTTTTGGCATCCTCTTCATTATTATTGTATGATACATGCCAGGTTACCTGTTTTGTCTTGGCATTATTCGGTAAAGCAGCCACATCCATCTTAAGTGTCTTACCCGGTGCAAGCTTATTAGTCACTGAACTTGCTGAAAGCGCATATGCCTTTTCATTAAGCATTATCTTATATGTGGCTACCTTACTTGACATATCCATTCCGGTAACACTAATAGCATTTACTATAATATATTCCTTATTATTGATATCAGAAAGCTTGATATTAAAGTTCACCGAATCTCCGGATGCTTCCGTAGAAAATTTATCCTTTGTTCCATTATTGTAGGTCGGTTTCTTTCCATCAACTGTGTAAAGAATAAATTTAGTATCAAACTCCTGTGCTGTAATTGTAATCGGAATATAATAGTCTGAGCCTGATCTATATATTTCACCTGAACCGATTACAGGTGACTTCGGAATAGTTGTCGCAGAGGCAACGGCAAATACCTTAGGAAGATATACTATTCCTTTACCTGTTCCTGCACCGGCAGGAATACATGCGGCCTGCATCACCTTCTTAAGTGCATCAACTCTTGCCGGTCCCTTAGGAATCAGCACACCTTTGCTATCCTTAAGTCCCTTAATATCATCCTTTTTAGATAAAATAAGTGCCGCCTCGCCTGCCACTATCGACACAGCAGTAGAAGGTCCCGATAAGACCGTCTCAGCTCCACTTGTTGTATGCCCCGATATAAATACACCGGGCGCAGCAAACTCAGCATTTCTGCTATTGCTACATAATGATGACAACACGCCGCTCTTATCAACAGCTGCAACAGCTATAGCATGTTTATAGCCTGCAGGCCATGCATCACAAATTGTCTCCGTAGCACCGACAGGGGCAAAAACAGCTATTCCCTTGGCATATGCATTCTCTATGGCATCCTCAAGAACCGGCACCGGCAGATCAAACATTGAAGTAACTACCGCAATGTCTACATTCAGACTTATTGCCTTCTCAAATGCTCTTGTAAAACTCGCCATATCGGAGTCACTTATTTTTATATTATGTATGTTCGCATCCGGACATACACCTACACCATAATAATCATTAATGCTCGCTATTAACTCCCCAACCGCAAAGGTACCATGGCCATAAGAATCATTACACGAGCTCGTACTATCATTGATAGCATTATAGTTATCTACTATACACCCCGAATCAATCTCATCATGAATAGTTACACCTGTTGATATTAATGCAATATCAACTCCACTTCCCTTAATTCCATTTGCCCATGCGTACGGTGAACCAATCACCTCATGATACCACTGATATTTAGGATTATTCTCAAAAAGCCAGTCATCCAAATAGTTCATAGCACCAACTATGTGAGACTGAAGCTCAAGTTCCTCCACTCCATCATTCTCTTCATATCCTTCTATAGGCACAAATCCCAGGTCTTCCTCATGCATTACGGTTTTTCCATGCAGATTAGGATATACAGCAGGATAAAAAGAAGACAAATCTGATGCCAGCTTAAGCGCATCTGCAACACTCATATCTTCTGAAAGCTCATAAATAGCCACTTTGGCACTATAGTCCACGAGTTTCGCATCATATAACTCGGCTATCACCTCAGCTTTTTCTCTGCTATCTACAGTATTAAATACAATGCCTGACTGATAATCAATTCCATCAACCGCATTGAAATATAGATTTACTATTTCAGCAAGCCTCTCCTTATCTTTATATTCACCTGCTGTTAATGAATAGTACTTCTCAAATTCCATCTCGATTGCAGTCTCAGTTGACTCAGTCTCGGTCTCTGTATCAGTTTCCAATACTGTTTCCGACACTGTTTCATCAGATGTATCACCGGTATCATCCTCGGTCCCAGTAATAATTTCCGACGCAGGCTCAGGGTCTTCGCCGAAAATAAGACTACTCTCCTCCTCATATTCAGCATCTATACTTTCCTGTTCAAGGAATGTATCGTCCGGTGTCTCACCATAACAGACTGAAGGAAGCATATTAGCAAGCATTATTGCTGTAATAAGCAAGCTAAATGCCCTTTTTATTTTCCCTTTGCGCATAAAAAAACCTCCCTTTTATGAATACAATCGCCACAATCATATCATAAAAAGGAGGGTTACACATCCGCCAAATGGGTAGTATTTTGTTTTTATTCAGGCAATTATTACTTTTCAGCAATCAGTTCGAGCAGTTCATTGCTTCTTAGTATGAATCTTGCCATCTCCTCACCATCAAGTGGTGCATGCTGAAGTCTTGCAAGATCATAGAGCTGCTCACATATAAGTTCTCCATTCTTGTCATCCTTCTTATCTGCAAGTGACTTTACAAGTGGGTGATTATAGTTAAGAACAAGTGTCTCACCTTCATTACCCATTGCGCCAAGATCCATTCCCGACATTCCGTACATCTTCATCATATCCTGCATACGGCGTGATTCTTCTGAAAGCGTAATCATTGAAGCAATCTTTTTATTCTTAATCTTCTCAAGCTTAACATTAACAGTATCCTTCTTAAGTGCCTTTTTGAAAATACCTGCAATTGTCTCCGAAAGCTTGTCTACTTCTTCCTGTTCCTTTTTACTGATTTTAGAAGTAAAACTGTCTGTAAGGTCGGCATCAATTCTCATGAACTTAATGCCCTCGTTCTTGCTTTCAAGCTGGGAAACAAAAGGCTGATCAATATTATGAGTAAGGATTACCGCATCCATCTTTGCTTTCTTAAACATAGCAATATACTGGCTCTGCTGCTTCTCATCCGTGACATAATAGATTACCTTTTCTTTTTTCTCCTCTGAAGAATCCTCTGCCTCAGCCTCTTCTATGTTGTCGACAACATCCTCCTCGTCAACATCAATCGGCTTAACCTCAAGGCACTCAGGTAGCGTCATATACTTTCCATCGAGATTCTTGAAAAGAATATAATCTGTCATTTTTTCACAGAACTTGTCATCCTTGAGACAGCCAAACTTAATGAATGGACTGATATCATCCCAGTATTTCTCATATTCTTCCTTATCTGTCTTACACATTCCTGAAAGTTTATCAGCAACCTTCTTAGTTATGTACTCTGATATCTTGTTAACAAAACCATCATTCTGAAGAGCCGATCTTGATACGTTAAGAGGTAAATCAGGACAATCAATTACACCCTTTAAGAGCATAAGGAATTCCGGAATAACCTCCTTAATGTTATCAGCTATGAATACCTGATTGTTATAGAGCTTAATGGTTCCTTCAATTGATTCATATTCCATATTAATCTTAGGGAAGTAAAGAATTCCCTTTAAATTAAACGGATAATCCATATTAAGGTGAATCCAGAAAAGCGGCTCCTTATAATCTTTAAAAACCTTACGGTAGAACTCAATATAATCTTCCTTGCTGCAATCATTTGGATGCTTTGTCCAAAGTGGATGTGTCTCATTAAGCAGCTCCGGACGCTTTTTAATCTTAAGTCTTATTTTGGCATCCTTATCATCTGCAGAAGGAGCAATTGTCTCGACAATTTCATCAGTCGGAAGTTCTTCACCCTTATCAATTGTCTCAGTCTCATCTGTATTATACTTGCTAAGATAAATCTCGGTAGGCATAAAAGAACAGTATTTCGTAATAACCTCTCTTGCCTTATAGATATTACAAAATTCAAGAACATCCTCATTTACAAAGAGGGTAATCTTCGTACCAACCTCAGCCTTATCACCATCTCTCATTGAAAATTCGGTTCCACCATCACATTCCCAATGAACAGGTGTCGCACCCTCTTTATAAGAAAGTGTATCAATATGTACCTCATCAGCTACCATAAATGCCGAATAGAAGCCAAGTCCGAAATGACCTATAATCTGGTCATCATTCGCCTTATCCTTATACTTTTCAATAAAGTCAGTCGCACCGGAAAAAGCAATCTGATTAATATATTCCTCAACCTCATCTGCTGTCATACCAAGACCATTATCAATAAATGTGAGAGTCTTCTCTTCAGGATTACAGATAACCTGAATATTGGCCTTATAGTCATTAGGAAGAGAATATTCTCCCATCATGTCAAGCTTCTTAAGCTTTGTAATAGCATCGCAGCCATTAGAGATTAATTCTCTGTAAAAAATATCGTGGTCTGAGTACATCCACTTTTTAATAATCGGAAATATGTTGTCACTGCTAATTGACAGACTACCATGTCTTTCTGCCATCTTAATCGCCTCCTGTAAGTAATAATTAGAGTATTCCTCTTACAAATACAAAGTGTAAAACCAGGCGGAAATAAAGTCAATAAAAAATTAGCACTCGAACCGTTCGAGTGCTAACCAAATCGACCTAAAGCCTGTAAAATCGCGCTTTTTGCAATTATTAAACTTTTATAAACTACAGTTTATAAATACTTTTTGATACAACTTCTAAGCTTATCTGAATCAACCGGCTTAACAACAAAGTCCTTAGCTCCGGCAGTAATTGCTCTGACAACCATTTCCATCTGTCCCATTGCCGAAACCATTACAATCTTGGCATTAGGATCTGCATTCATAATACGTGTAGTTGCTTCAATACCATCCATATCCGGCATGGTAATATCCATAAGAACCATATCCGGTTTGCTTGAAGCATACATCTCAATCGCTTCCATACCGTTACCGGCCTCTGCCACAACAGTATGACCTGCTTCCTCTACCATTTTTTTAATTGCTGCACGCATAAACATTGCATCATCAACTAATAAAAATTTTGCCATCACTAATCTCCATTCCAATATTCATCAAATATTTCAAAAAAATTACATGTCTTAACTCTTGGATCTCTTGAGAAGGTAACCTCATCCCACAATTCCGTGTTTAGATTTTTTGTAAGCGTTGATACAAACTCATTATATTCTTCGGTAAACGCTTCGTTTCTTCTCTTTTCAACAATCTGATACTTATTAGAATCAGTTTCCTCTTTATTAAATGTACTAAGACATTTTATTATATGATATCCATACTCAGTTTCTATTATATCAGAAATTTCACCATTACCCAAGTTAAATGCAGCATTTTCAAAAACAGCATCCATTTCACTTTTTCCGAAAGAATATGTAAGCGTTAAGTCATCACTGTATTCTTCTGCAAGACGCTCGAAATCCTCGCCTGCCTTAGCACGTTCCAAAGCCTCGTTTGCTTTCTGTAAGGCAAGCTGCTTGGCGTACTCTGTACACTTTTGTCTGTTACCATTTTCATCCAGAGTATATGTCTTAATAAGAATATGTTCAACTGTAATTCTTCTGGCCTCATCATCACTAATTTCAGGATTAATATCCTTAATTATTTCCTGATACAATTTTTCCGAGACGGCATATTCTGTATACAGTTTCAAAATGACATCCCTGTCAATTCCCATCGCTTCTATTTCCGCAGCACTGAGTGATGACCAGTACCTATCCGTAGCATCTGTAACCTTTTGTAATTCATCATCATTAAGAGAAATTCTTTTTTGGTCTGCCAACAGATTAATCGCTTTTACCTGCGCAATTTTCGATAATGTCATATCCTTAATATTATTCTCAAGAGATACCCCATCGATTTTTGTATCCCAGATTCTGTCCCCATACACATCTTCATACTGGTCCTGGATATTGGTTAAATAAACCATTATTTCCGGCAAAGTACAGCTCTGATTCTCAATCCTGAATATCTCATCCTTTGCAAAACCGGATGTGAGTACAATCTTGGGGATATCATCATCCCCATGGGTACATCCTGCAAGCATAGAAAGTAGCAACATAATCGAAAGCACTTCTATTAACTTGTGTAAACCATATTTTCTAATATACATATATTCCCAAAATTATAGTGGTTTGCCTGTGAGAAGCTCATATCCCTGAAGATACTTATCAATTGTCTTATCAACAATATCCTGAGGAAGTGTCCAGTTATTACCTTCGTTAGCCTTGAGCCAATCTCTTGCAAACTGCTTGTCGAATGATGGCTGACCATGTCCCGGCTCATATACATCTGCAGGCCAGAATCTTGAGCTGTCCGGTGTAAGCATCTCATCACCAATAACTATATTACCATCCTCATCAAGTCCAAATTCAAACTTGGTATCTGCAATAATAATCCCCTTAGTAAGTGCATACTCAGCACACTTTTTATAAAGAGCAATTGTATAATCGCGAAGCTTTGATGCATACTCTTCACCCTTACCCGGGAATCTCTTTTCAAGATACTCAACACTCTGCTCATACGAGATATTCTCATCATGGTCACCAATCTCAGCCTTTGTAGAAGGTGTGTAAATTGGTTCAGGAAGCTTATCTGATTCTTTAAGTCCTTCAGGAAGCTTAATTCCGCATACTGTTCCGTTTTCCTTATAGCTTGCCCAGCCTGAGCCTGTAATATATCCTCTTACAATACATTCTACAGGAAGCATTTCAAGCTTCTTGCACATCATACTGTTACCGGTGAATTTTGGCTGTCTGAAGAATTCAGGCATATCATTTACATCAACAGAAATCATATGATTAGGAAGTATGTCTGAAGTATAATCAAACCAGAACTTACTCATCTGTGTAAGAACTGTTCCCTTTTTGGTCACATCATTATTAAGAATGACGTCAAAACAGCTGATTCTGTCTGTTGCTACCATAATAAGGTTATCACCATTATCATAGATTTCTCTTACTTTACCTTCTTTAATTGGCTTCATTTATATTTGTCTCCTTTAGATTTAATAACTCCGCATAGCGGATTAATGTACCATTTTAATTGCTTAAGCTCAATTCAAACTCATCCATGGTTCCCCAGCCACCGGCTCCGCTTTTAACATGGAAACCAATTATAACCTCTGAATCAGCCTTAATATCTACGCCATCTATCATAGCATTTTTCCACTGCTGCCATCCTGTAAGTTCAACTTTTTCGGACTTAACAGTTTCACCATCAACTATAGCAAACATATATATATCAGAATCACTTCCAACATCGCCACCCTGAATATATGCGCTCAGCGTATAAGTCCCTTCCGGAACATCTGTTATAGTCTGCGACATGTCAAATTCAAACTTATCAGCCCTATAGAAATGGAATGCCTTATCACCATTATATGCATCTGCCGCCTTATTTTGAATATCAGTCGGGTCCTTACCCTCTTCAAAATATGACTCCCACATAGATGCATCTTCATCTTCGAAATCAGGATTTTTTATATAATTTATGGCTGCTATCCTGACACTTCCCTTAATATCGAAGCTTCCATCAATTCCTTCAATTGTACCAACACCATTCAGTTCATAAACTCCGGATGTAGAGGTATCAACAGCCGCCAGATCATCATCATTCCACTCTACAGCCATTGGCAGTTTACAACTGCTGTCATTATAGGTAACTCTCAAGCTATCAGGAATAATAAGTTCTCCACCAATAGGCGATTCAAATATTGCATCCTCTACACTTATTATCTCAAGTTTCTTACCTACAGCACCATAATTAACATATTTGAAAACATTAAGTGAATCAAGCATTTTTCCGTCAAAGTCAAACATAGCCTGATTATCCCATGAACAGCCACCATAATACTTGCCGGCATCCTCCGGATCATAGGCTCCCGCAAAACTACTTGCCCAGCCCGAACCATACTGTTCCCATATTGAACTGTTTGCTGATTTATTACCTCCGACAGGTATCCAGGCACCTTCCCAATAGAAAACACCATCTGCACCTGCAGTAACTGCTGCCGCCATAATATCTCTTACAGCATTAGCCTGTCCCTGAACAGATACAGGATAATCTGTCAGTCCGTCTCCTGACACACTGTTAGCGCTTCCATCACCGTCACTTGTCGTATATGGCCACGATGTCTCCATAATACAGGTCTTAACACCATAATCTTTTTCTATATCCTTAAGCACGTTAATCATATTGTCCATTGTTCCATGCCAATAAGGATAATATGATATTCCAAATATATCATATTCGATTTTAGCAGAACTAAGTCCATCTGCAATCTTTTTAATACCGGCTGCATCATCAACCTGAGTATAATGCACTGCCGCCTTGATATCTATTCCTCGCTCATCAGCCACCTCGTGGACAGCTTTACAGCCAACCTTAATCAACTGCAGCCTCTCACTCAGAGCTCTCTCTCCGGCTATACCGTTATTGGTCTCATTACCGATCTGTACCATTCCTACATCGGCACCTGCATCAATAATTTTCTTAAGACTCTGAACAGTGAAGCTTTCAAGTTCCTTTGCCTTATTGGCACCACTCATATCCGCCCAAGCCTTTGGAGACATCTGTTTGGAAGGGTCTGCCCAGAAATCAGAGTAATGAAAATCCACACAGAGCTTCATTCCATAAGCCGCTGCACGTCTGCCGATTTCGGCTGCAGTATCAACTGTACAGTTGCCACCGCCATATCCGTTACCATTTTCATCAAATGGATCATTCCACACTCTTACTCTTACATAGTTAATCCCGGCATCGGCAAGAAGCTTCATTAAATCCTGCTCTTCACCGGCTGCATCATAATATTTAACCCCACTTGCTTCCTCTGCAAGCAGACTTGATATATCCATTCCTTTAATAAAATCATCCGATATGCCTTCTATCTTCTCAACATAGATATCGGCCTCTGACACATCACTTGGAAGTTCAGCCACATACTTTTGGGTAGCCCCATCAGAAATGTCTGCCGACAAAGGTAATGGCATTAATTCAACTACAAATACAACTACACATGCAAGAACAGAAACCTGAAACAGACTGGCACCATACCAGGCTGCAATCACCGCAATCACAAAAGCTATAGAAGCTGCAATAACACTGTCTGTTGCATGAATAATTGCCGGAAACGTCATTACCGCAAGAGTAACATATGGCACGTAGTAAAGAAATGATCTTATAAATACATTCTTTATTTCTTTTCTTATAAGCGTCAGTGGCAATATACGAATAAGATATGTAACTCCAAACATAATTGCCATATAAATATATATATTACGCATGGACTTCCTCCTTATCCTTAACTGCATAAGGGTCATCCTTAACCGGGAAAAGAATCGCGGCCACTGATGCTATAACAACAGTCAGTATCATAATACGGATTCCTGACGGAATGGCTGATATTAATGGAACAATATCGCAAACGAAGCTTAATACCATTGAAATTACTACCAAAGAAAGAATCAGCTTATCCTTTCTTGACGGTGGTATTATTATTGCTATAAACATGCCATACAGGCCTACGCTTAATGCGCTTACAACATTAGCCGGAAGTATATTTCCCATAAGCACGCCAAAATATGTCCCAAGCGACCATCCTGGTACTGTCAGTAACATCGCACCATATGCATACATGGGATTAAGCTTGCCCGGAACAGCAATACATATCCCAAACACTTCATCCGTCACACTATATCCTACTAAAAATCTGTGAAAAAATGGTGTATCCGGTGAAAACTTCTGTGAAAGGGCACTCGACATGAGCATATATCTTGCATTGGCAACAAGAATCATAAGTGCCATTTGCAGATATGTCGCCCCCTCTTTAACCATTGTAAAGCCGGCATACTGTCCTGCTGAAGCAAGATTGGTTGCACTTACAACCATTGCCTGTAACGCAGTAAAGCCGGCATTTTTTGCTGCAATTCCAAGAGTAAAGGCCACCGCAAAATATCCAAGCGCGATAGGAATACCATCACGATTACCATTGCGGAAGGCCTGTTTGTTAGTCCACATATTGATTAGTACACCTTTAATATTGAGTCAACATCCTTACGCTTAGGCATTTCAGGTGAAGTTTCTCTGACACCAACTGCAATTACTGCAACCACCTGCTGACTATCGGGAATCTCAAGTATTTCCCTAAGAGCAGCACCATCTCTGATGCCCATTACAAGTGTGTCATATCCCATTTCTCTTGCCTTAAGCAGAAGATTTTCATTTTGAAGTCCAAGATCATATGCTCCCCACTGGTCTCCAAGTTCATTATCAGCATTTCCCTCTCTGTCGAAGCCTGCTCTTTTCATTTCGAATGTAGTAACAACAAGTGCACATGCATTCTTAGAACTGTTAACATTAAATGCCGGTAATGCCTTTTCATTTATCTCTGCTATTTTTTCCTGTGAGACTACTGCATAATATCTTGCAGTCTGAGAATTTTTCCATGATGGTGCAAGCTGTGCGCAAGCTACCATTTCCCTAAGCTGGTCGGCATTGATACTCATACCTTCCTTAAAATCTCTTATACTTCTTCTCTCATTTACTGCCTGCATTAATTCCATATTCGTTCTCCTTTTCAACAATTCTATTACTATTTATTCGTCTCAGTATTACATATATCTACGCAAAACCTCGGACAATTTATCAATCTGTATTGGTTTTGTAAGATGATCACTCATACCTGCTTCTCTTGCTTTCACCGCATCTGATGAAAAAGCATTGGCTGTCATTGCCACTATTGTCCTTCTGTAATTCGTATCATTCTCCAGTAACCTGATTGCTCTGGTTGCCTCATAACCATTCATAATCGGCATCTCAATATCCATCAAAATCAAGTCATACCAGTCTGAAGGATTATCCTTTACCATCTTATATGCTTCTTCACCATTACTAACCCTATCAATTACTGCGCCTGAGGTCGACAGAATTGCAACCAGAATCTGAGCATTAACATCATTATCCTCTGCAACAAGAATACGTCTTCCTACACAATTAGGTAAACGCTTCTGTTCAACTTCCTTTTCGTCAATCTGCTGTTCTTCAATCTTTTGGAAAATACCAACTATATTTTTTACGAAAACAGGGCGCTTTAAAAAGAAATTAACCCCCTTTGATCTTGCATCAAGTTCAATGGCAAGAGCATCTCTGTCAGTAATCAGTACAATCGGTACAAATGCTCCGGCATACATTCTTAGTTTGATTGCCATATCCCCCATAGTTTCTGTATACTGCTTAGCATTAATTATTATTGCATAATAATTGCTATTCTTTGTTTTCTTAGCATCTATCATAAAACGCGCCGAATCAATGCTTGTCGCAGTATCCACCGGTATTCCCTGCTCTTCAAAAACTTCCTTAAAGCATCTTCCGCTTGCGGTACATCTTCTGTGTTCACACATATCCTGATTACAAAGAACCAGAATTCCATTAGACACAACAGGTGCAGGTACAATCACTGTACCCATTCTATAGATTGTAAGCGGAAACTCGACCGTAACCTGTGTTCCAACATCCTGCTCAGACTGTATATCAATTGTGCCCCCAATCAATTCCACAAGATTACGGGTAATTGCCATGCCAAGTCCGGTTCCTGATTCATCCTGAACACGTCTGTCTGTTCCTCTTATAAACGGATCATATATTTTACTGAGGAAGTCCTCACTCATTCCATATCCATTATCAGTTATTACAACTTTATAATTAAATCTTCCGTCGTCACACTCACCCTCTTCTTTAAAAACAACGGAAATTCTGCCACCATCCGGCGTATATCTGATAGCATTACTTACAAGATTATTGACAATTCTTAGTATCCTCTGGACATCACCACTGACCATTTCATGCTTAATATTTTCTGTGCTGACATCAAGTATATGTCTCTTGGCTTTTGCCATAGGCTCAGCAACCATGCATACACTCTCAACAACTTCAGCAAGATCAAATGGCTCATTTGCAACCTTCTGCTTATCAATCTCTGCCTTATCAATATCAATCAAATCATTCACGAGCGCAAGGAGCTGGTCCGAAGCAACCTCTATCTTAGTAAGGCAATCTTCTATTGCCTCTCTGTTACTGATATCGTTGTGAGCAATCATTGTCATACCAACTATTGCGTTAAGAGGAGTTCGAATATCATGACTCATCCTTGAGATAAATTCCATTCGAACCTCACTAAGTTCCTGCTCTTTTCTGAAGGCTTCAACAATTTCCTGTTGCTTTCTTAATCTCTCACCAGTTGACTCATTAATTTTGCTGAAGGCGACCAGAATTTTCTCCGGTTTCCCCGATTCATCATAATAGGCTCCGGAAAAAACAACCTTACGCCATTCCCCCGAACCTGTAGCGGTTTCAAATTCATATTCCGTTCTTTTTTCAACAGATAAAACTCTGACAAGATTATCGGAATCGCTTATATTAATAAGTTCCCCCAGATGCCCCCTGCTCACATACTCAGAAAATAAGCCTTCTATTATCTCATACTTATAATTCCCACTGTATGGCACTGCCACGCTCTCACTGTCGGTACTGTTAAGAATTGTTACATATAGTCCTGTCTTAACATCAATCTCGTAAATTGCAAGATAATCTTCATGAAGATACGCACGCATCCTCTCAAGCCTGCCCGCATCGAAGTCCCCATCACCTGTCGTATTAGTGACCTCTTCTTCACTCTGATATTTATTCTGTTTCATCACTTTTCCCCATCTTATGTATAAAACATTTCTGTCAAATTCTCAAAAGTCTATGCCCTAGTATAATAGCATATTTTAGAGTCGCTATACAACTTTTACTGCTCTGTTTGTAGCTATAAAAAGCTGCAACACTTATAGTTATAATTCACTAAACCTAACATATAAATCCAAATGGCTTATACCGTTATCACAGATAATCTTTTTCTTCATATCCCCCCTCACAAGATTCAATCAGAACATTTCAAGAATCTGTTCTTTTGGCATAACACCAACTGCTCTTTTAACTGCCTTTCCGTCCTTCATAACAACGAGTGTAGGTATACTGGCAACATTGTAATCCATTGCAAGCTGCATTTCGTCATCAATGTTAATCTTGCATACCTTTATCTCTGTATGCTCGTCTGCAATCTCTGCTACAATAGGTGCAAGCCTACGGCACGGACCACACCAGGCAGCCCAAAAGTCAATCAATACCGGCTTGTCCGACTTAAGAACTTCTTCTTCAAAATTGTCTGCTGTAACTGTTATTTCTGACATATGAATACCTCCTTTCAATGTATATCCACAATATCAACAATGCAAAATATCCCGAAACCAATCGGTTTCAGGACATTTGTATTTCTGTTATTACATAATCAGATGCAATAATCTATATAACTCAGCTGCATCTTCATTGCTTAATGGCACACATTCTGCCACTTTTGTTGGAACGGACAAAGCCTTTTTTTTAAGTTTTTCTCCCTCATCGGTAAGGGATACCTGCATTATTCTCTCATCCTGTGTTGACCTCTTCCTGTCAATATATCCCTTTTTTTCCAGCGTCTTTAACAGTGGCGTTAGCGTTCCCGAATCTAGATAAAGAAGCTCTCCAAGTTCCTTTACTGACAATTCTTTATGTTCCCACATAGCCATCATGGCAATATACTGTGTATATGTAAGATTAATTTCATCCAAGAATGGTTTATACTTACGGATAATTTCCTTAGAAGCCACATATAGAGGAAAACAAATCTGGTTATCAAGTTTTAGCATATCATATTCATTCCCCATTACTATCACCTCGAATTTCATGAAGCATTCTTTTATATATTTTACTACTTCATAAACTCTTCAACAATCTCTTTTCTTTCAAAAAGAACACATCCGCCTGCATGATCCTCAAGAAGTGTTCCGCTTGTTCTTAACTTTTCAAACAGTCTTGATTTAAGAGCCTCTCTTACTGATGTTGTTTTAACATTAATATCCGAATATGACGAAAAAGGACACGGCTCTGCACCACCATGAGAATTAATATGGAAGAAGCCTCTTCCTGCTGCAAGACATCCACCTGAAGTCTTCTCATCCCCGGGGAATGATACAAAAACGATTTCCTCGTTTTCTTTTCTTAATACCATTAATCGCTCTTTAAGATATTCTCTCTCCTCATCTCCCGGTGCTAAATCCTTGGCCTCTTCCGTAACAGGCACAAACTCTACAAAAAATGCTACTTTGGCACCGCTCTTCTTAAGCGTATCTATAAATTCATCCGATGTTACCTCCTTCAAATTCTCCTTGGTAACAGTTATTGATACACCAAACAGCACCTTATTTTCACGAAGATATTTCATTGACTCCTGTATCGTGTCATACATTCCCTCGCCACGACGGCTGTCTGTTTTATCTGCATGACCTTCGATACTGATTACAGGGACGAGATTGCGGCTCTTTCTAAATGTTACTATATAACCTTCACCTACCATTGTTCCGTTAGTAAATATGGGGAAGAGAATTTCAGGAATTTCTCCTGCTGCCTCAATAACATCCTTACGAAGCATTGGCTCACCACCGGCCAAAAGTATAAATCCAATTCCAAGCTCCTTGGCTTCATCAAAAATTTTCTTCCACTCATCCGCCGTAAGCTGGCTTACCGGCGCAGCATCACTACAGGCATGGTTAGCTCTTGAATAGCATCCTGCGCAGTGTAGATTACAGCTTGATGTAATACTCGCAATAAGGAATGGCGGAATATGTTCACCCTGTTCCTTAAAAGCTGCCCTCCTTTTAGAGGCCTCTTTGCTTGCAATTGCATACTGCGCCATAAACAGGCTTTCCTTA
>JAGHUN010000020.1 GCA_018064805.1 Candidatus Colinaster scatohippi | reverse complement strand
CTTATAGCTTACCTTGGTAATAACATTACCGGTATTAGGCTTTACAACAAATGTAAATGGAGTCTCTCTGCCAACATATTCTCCCGGAATAGAGTTATACCATATATCATCAGCTACAGGTCTGATTTTAAAATTACCACCATTACTGCTTACTGTAGCCTTCTTAACCATTGTTGTAACCGTAATTACAGTATCTGCAACAATTCTATCGGCAGGAATAGTAAACTTATAATTATCAGTATTTAAGCCTTCTATTCCCTTCTCAAAGCTTGCACTGCCAGATACTGAAGATAAACCTTTAATAGCATATCCTTCTTCACATTTAACATATACATCTAACGCCTTGCCTTTAGTAACTTCTGCACTAAAGCTACTTGTTGAAGGATTAGCTGTAGTACCAATATAAGCATGCTCTACACCTGAACATGATACAGTATATGTATTCTTTTCAACAGGCGTTGCACTTTTATTGGTAATAATAATCTGCATATTGCCCTTATTTGCTACAAACATTGGCTGACCATCATAAAAATCTTCCGGATCGTCATATGTAGTCGTAATCTTTTCAGTACGCTGACCAAACTCAGAATAATAAAAATCAAAATTGCCAAGCGAATGGTCAATTAAATCAGCTATATTCACTATGACAAATTTAGAATTAATCGGCACGTCTACTGCATACGAGCTACCGCCATAATTAATATTCATTGAATCATAATATATAGTTCCGTCCCTGTTACCGGCTGCATCTTCCCAAAAATAGTCAAGAAGCATGCTATCCTTACAATCTTTGCTAAGATTTGTACTACCTTCAAACACCAGTATAATATGCGCAGCTTCAACCGCATTAATCTTGATTTCTATTGTATTATTCTGAATATACAAAGACGAATCAAAATACATCTGTGCAATTTTGGAATCAGAAAAATAATAAACAGGAACTGTATTTGAAGACATAAATCCCGTACTAAGATTACTCTCTAATGAAGTGATGAGATATCCTTCTGCTGCTTCCATTGGAATGTTAAATGCAGCCATGCCGTTTCCAACTGCAACCTCAACATCCATGCTGCTAATGCTACCTGCGGTTTCCCCACCTATTTTTGCATTCCAATAGTTACCCGTAAAATTTATATGAATGGTATCCCCATTCTGCAGATTGGCAAGCTCTATCTCTTCCTGTGTTTCCTCGCCTGTAACAGCTTCTGTCTCTACAGTACTTACACTTTCCTCCGTTTCAACCTCAGAAGTTTCAACCTCGGAAGTTTCAACCATAGTAACAGCCTCTTCTGTTGTGACGTCTTCATCGGTAACTACGGTCTCATCTACTGTAGCCTCCGCTACCTCCATACCTGCTTCAGCCTCGTTGGCATAAACAGGCATCGAAAATGAGCCCATTACCATGCATAGCGAAAGCAATATGCTCAAAAACCTTGAATTCCACTTTTTCACACCCTCATCCTCCATTTATCAATAGACTTATTTATAGGCTGTTACTCTAACATATAAATCCAGTCAAAGCACAGCCTCATATTTCATTACTTATCTTCACCAAAATGTCTGTAAAGCATTATAAGATCAAGTTCAAATTCCTTACGATCCTTACGCGCTATATTCTGGAGAATCATTCCGGAGAAGAAACTCTGAACTGCTGCAAGACCTACAAATCCACATACAATAAGTGTTGGGAATTTGTCAACGAATCCCGTCTCAAAATATGCAATAAGCACCGGAATAAAGAATCCGATTGATACTGCAAATAAAAGAAATGCCAGTAAAGCAAAAAAATTAAACGGCTTATATTCACGGAACAATCTGATAATCGTAAATATAACCTTTATACCATCAGAATATGTATTAAGCTTACTCTCTGAACCCTCCGGACGGTCACGATATTCCACTATGACATTTTCAACCTGCATATTATTATTAACAGCATGAATTGTCATCTCAGTCTCTATCTCAAAGCCCTTACTCATTACAGGAAAGGTCTTGACGAACTGATAACTAAATGCCCTGAAGCCTGTCATAATATCTTTAATATCACACTTAAAAAGCGAGTTGATACTCATTCTTACAAGACTGTTACCAAAATTATGGAAAGGTCTCTTATTCTCTGTAAAATATGTACTGCTAAGTCTGTCACCCACAACCATATCAGCATTATGACTAAGGACCTTATCAACCATCTCCCTGGCAAATTCCATTGGATAGGTATCATCACCATCAACCATAATATAGCTCTCAGCATCTATCTCACGGAACATCCTGCGGATTACATTTCCTTTTCCCTGCATATATTCATGTCTTACAATAGCGCCTGCTGCCTGAGCTATTTCCACAGTCCTGTCGGATGAATTATTATCATATACATAAACTGTTGCCTCAGGAAGCGCAGCCAGCGAATCCTTGACTACCTTCTCTATTGTCTTCTCCTCGTTATAACAAGGAATAAGTACTGCTATCTTGTCCATTTTTCCTCCATAATGTGTTTAATCTTTCACACATATTTTAGTATATCTTAAAATCGCATCTTACTCAACTATAATGTCTATTGAGATTATTAACCTCTCTCCCGATTATGCCCTGTTTTATATGCGTTTACTTTAAACCATCTATCAAATCAGGTAATCGGGAAAGTTCATCACAAACAGCAAGAGAACCTGCTTTTAACATATCCTCTGCACTGCCAAAGCCAAAGCTTACTGCAATACTTCTGATTCCCACCTTTCCGGCACCCTCTGCATCAAATACAGTATCGCCGATTAGTATCATCTCGTCCGTACCAATATCACTGCAACGCTTGAAAAGTTCATTTAATACTTGTTCCTTAGTCTCTATACGCCCGTCAAAGGTTGACCCTGTTACACAATCAAAATATTTAAGAATATCATGATACTCAAGAATCTTTTTGCAGGTTACTTCCGGCTTTGAAGATGCAAGACATATAACATATCCCTTATTCTTAAGCTCCGCAAGGCACTCCTTTACGCCGGGATAGAGCTCACATTCCAGAAAGCCCTTAACATTATATCTTTCTCTGAATATTTCAACAGCCTCAAGTGCTTTTTCATGAGAAAAATCATAATATTTCTCAAAGCTGCTAAAAAGCGGCGGTCCGATAAAGCATTTAAGAGACTCAGGATCATCCACCTCTATACCATAATGATTAAGAGCATATACTGCTGACCTGGTTATGCCCGGTGACGAATCAATCAGGGTTCCATCCAAATCAAAAAGAACTGCTTTTATTTCCATATATAATTCCTCTGTTTATTCCGGACATGGCGCGAACCATCCATAGACATAGACAAACAAAGCCACCGTAACTTTATCTAAGTGCAATACTGATGTATACAGCCTCTGCATCACTTTGAGTAACCGCTTCTCTGATAATCCCTTTAAAGGACTCATCATATTCACCCTCAGAAAGAATGGTCTCTGCATAGTCCTTACGAATGCACATATAATCCGAACCGTAGTATCTGCTTTTCAATGATTCGGGGGTATCATCACTATACAATTCACCCTCTACAATATCCGAACGATACCACAGACTTCGATAATCAACATCACTCCAGATTACAACGGACTTCTCAGGTATCTGTGCATATGCACTCTTCCAGCTGTTGATTGTTATATCATAGTAATCCCCGGTATGGGTAAAATCCGTTTCCCTGCATATTGATATTAGTGACATTAATACAAGCACTGTCACAAATACACCCAAATAGCCTTTTGCCTTTGACATATCAAATTTCTCAAGCACAAGACCAATAATTCCCAATGTCAACAGGAAGGTTGCAGGTGCAAAAAATCTGAAATAAAAGGTATCCATACTTGAACGGTATCTGATTACAATAAACATTCCATAATAGACTATTGCCATCATAATCAGAACGCATTCCGTAGACATATATCGGCTTAATATATTTCCACGTCCATCCAGGCACTTGTGAATAAGGATGCCTATAAATACAGATATGATTATCACAAACCAAACCTGTAAATATACCGGCTTATCACTTATTGCCTTGGGCACATCGATAGAGAACACATTAAATATCTCTGTCACAAGGCTTTTCACCAAGTCATCTGTAAGTGTCTTATAATCATCCCACCAGGTACCACGGCTAACGCCTGTAGGATTGCCATTCTTAATCTTGTTCATCACAAGATAAGCTATATATACCATTCCACTTAATGCCGCACTGACTGCAAGCCCTATAAGCTTTTTTAAAAGCAGTCCGTCCCCTGACGAAATACGGTTCCTAAGTCCCTTTTTCTCATTATCTGCAGTAGTTTGCCACCATTTAATAAAAATAAGCAGCCAGTATATTCCTGCTACCACCCATACAAATATTCCAAAGTATCTTGTCAAAAAAGTGGCTGTTCCCGATAAAAACAAACCAACGTATACCCCGTAAGGCACTGCTTCACTGCTTACTATTTTGCCAAGTAGCAAACCAAAAAGAAGCATGAATACCATAAAAGGTATCTCGCTCCAGGTATTATATGCCATATTTAAAACACCCACATTAGTGAGAGCGAGTGCATAAATCCATGCATCCTTCTTAAAGGCCACATACAGGATTATCTCTATAAGTGCAATACATAAAATAGCAACAAATTTGCTTGCCAGATAAGCATTGGCACCGGTAAGTACCATCATAAATGCAATCATGGCCGGATAGATTATAGGCCAGTTGGCAAACCAACTGCTATATCCCGCTATTCCATCATACGAATAACCGTTCCCGGCAATGATATTCACCGCTTCGCGAAGGTATCCATTGGAATCAGAGGTAATATATACTCCCTTAATATAAGCTGTACTGTATATATTTACAGATAGTGTAACAAACAGGAGTATCAGAAATATCTCTGTTCCACATTTCTTCACTATTCCGGTAGCAGATATCCTTTTCCATATATTACACACAACTTCGGTTCCACCAATAATAAGACTGATAAGCAACAGACCTGCAAGCAATAGAATCGGTATCGAATAGTAGAATACATCTCCATAGGTAACTGTTTTATCTGTTACACACTCAAAGCCCAGGGAAATATCCAGAACATATCCCTCTACCTGCATAAAATACGGAGAACACTCTATTGGCATAAATTCAAATGTATAGGTCTCTCCTGTAGCAAAATTCAAATCCATATCAACATCTGTCCAGTCCCCAACCGTAAAGTCTGATATGTCTTTACTAATTTCACTAAGTAATGAACCAGCCTTGTCCTTCACACTGATATTAAGCTTGGCCTTATCGCTTCCTGTTGTATTAACCAAAAGCAGCTTAAGATAACTTATTTCCTGGTCATTCGGTGCAGTATACTGCCTCTCAAGTACTTCGCCATCCTTCATTTCCACATATATCGGTGACGCACCAATTGCAGGCAATACCGCCTTTGTCTCAGTTATACCGGTATATGGTCTTGTAAGCACCAGGACTCCCGCAACCATCACAAGCAATACAACAATTACAGCAATTATTCTATTTAATCCGATTGTTTTTTCTTTCATTTACTTTGTAAGCTTCTCTGCAAGTTTAATTGCTCTGTCAACAGTTACATCTGAGTTATAATGATTATGCTCTCCCCATCTGCCAAGGCCTGTAATATGCGACTTTGATGCAAAATCAAGAATTCTGTCCATCGCATCCGGCTTTGCGATAGTATTAAGCGGATAAGCATAGTCCATCCTGAAGGTAATATCTCCTTCAGCCTCATGATATCTCTCACTTCTTGTTTCAGTCCAGTAGCCCTTAGAACCCGGGCAGAAATTACTTCTCACAAGAATTCTGTGATAATCAAGTTCCATATCCGGATAATATATCCACTGTGCTTCAGTATTAAGCATTTCCGGCTTATAAGTAATATTTACTGAAGAAGACTTCAGCTTTTTAATACTGTCCTTAATCTTGGTTGGCGCCCATTTAAGTTCTATACTGTTCCATGGAATTGTCGAAATAATCTGTTTAGCTTCAATGAGAGTTCCGTCCTCTAATTCAACTATACAGTTCATACAGTCCACGGACTTAACTGCCATTCCCTTTATAACCTTATCTCCGAGGTCTTCCCCCATCCTTCTCCATACCTCTCCATATCCGTATTTCTTTGGATAATAGAATTCTGTATGTCCCGGCTGAGACCCGTAAGCTTTCTTCTGCTTACACGATTCAAGAGTCTCCTCGTAACTCACATTCGGTAGTTTCTCAAGCCAGTAGGTTCCAAGTTCATTGAGATTGTTGGCATACAGCTTGGTATTATACGGAATCATATAATCACCACAAATTGCATCACCAAGCTTCCATCTTATCCATTCAACAAATCTGGTCGGCTTAGGCTCTCCGGTGTTGCATCCGGCTTCTGCAATTGAATCCAGGTATCTCTTCTGCTGACTTTTGGGCAATTCCCAAATATTTGCTTCAAAAGGATGATGAATCTCATATGTTTTGGCTTTACCGGACTTACTTTCCTCCGGAATAATGCTAAAACTGATTCTGCTGTCTCTTGAATACCTGTTCCATTCATTTTCTGGCATAAATTCAAAAAGAAACTCGCATATTCTCGGTCTTCTAACATCAAGAAAATGACCACCACCTATATCAAGTGGTGATCCGTCTACTATTTCAGATCTGCATAATCCACCGACCTCATTCTCCTTTTCAACCAGAACAAAGTCCGTTATCCCTTTTCTTTTAAGACATTGTGCGAAGGTAAGTCCTGCCGGTCCCCCTCCCAGAATCAAATATTCTGTCTTCATAAATTCTCCGTTCAATATTCAAAAAATGACACAATTGTCATTACCTGATTTCTTTTTCGTGCTTCTTAAGCATAAACAAAATCCTGAGTGCCTCCGTAACAGACTTAAATTTCAGACTTGAGCTTCCACCAATATAATGAATCGGAACCTCAACAGTATTAAGACCACGACAGTAGAAACGCATTTCCGTCTGATACATATGTCCCATGCTAAGGAAATTATCAAGCTTAAGTCCCTTCAGCACCTCTGCCTGAAATGCCTCAAATCCGCTTGTCATATCCTTTAGCTTGGTTCCAAGTACGATATTGGCAAGCCATGTTCCGCCGCCACTAAGTATTCGTCTGTACAATGGCTGTGAACTTATTCCACCACCCGGAACAAATCTTGAGCCCCAGACACAGTCATATCCTTCATCAAGCTTCTCGATAAACTGTGGAATCTCTGACGGAGAGTGACTTCCGCCTCCATCCATTTCGATAATTCTCTCTGCTCCATCCTTAAGGGCCTGTCTGAAGCCCTCAAGATAACAGGTGATTACTCCTCTGCTCTCCTTGTAGAAAATACATTTTACCCTTCCTGTATCTTCATAGCTTCTTATAATCTCTTCAGTTCTGTCCTTTGAATAATCGTCAATTACCGGATAAATAAATAAATTGTCATATGGAAGCGCCAGAATTTCCTCCAGCACCTTTCCCATAGTAGCCTCTTCGTTGGCTACCGGCATTACTATTATTGTTTTCTTCATATTTCACATATATTGACTATCCTATAATGCTGTCAATATATCCTTCCTTCTTAATACATATCGCCTGCATGTATACACGCAATTTTAATTCTACTATATATTGGTAATATTAGGCAAATCTCTCTTAACAGACTACTGTCTGATTACCAGCTTTTCCGGCAGCATATTCATAATCATATTCTCAAGTTCCTGCCAATCAATCGGTTTAGACAGATAATCGGCAAAGCCATCACCTAAATACTGTTCCTTAGCTCCACTTATGGCATTTGCCGTGAGCATAATGATTGGCGTATCCTGATTATAGTGACCTGTGTCTGCCTTTATAGCTCTAATTGTCTCTATTCCGTCCATATCCGGCATCATATGATCAAGAAATATCAAATCATATTTCTTCTCTCTAACAAGTTTAAGACAATCTACTCCTGACTGTGCAGTTTCTACAATAATTTCTGTTTTCTTTAACAAGCCCTTCATAATCAGGAGATTGGTAGCAACATCATCGACGACAAGTATTTTTGCCTCCGGTGCTTTAAAGGCCGAACTATATTTGTGTTCCTTTTTGCCTGAAGCGGCATTCGCAAAATCACCGATAGCCGATCTGTCCCTAACCTCCTGCCTGATATGTACTGTAAAAACAGAACCCTTTCCATACTCACTCTTAACATCGATATAACCATGCATCATCTCAACCAGAGTCTTGGTTATATTAAGTCCAAGTCCGGTACCTTCACGCTTTCGGTTGTTCTCCATATTAATTCGCTTAAAGGAGATAAAAAGAGACTCCTTATCTGCCTCCTTAATGCCCACACCGGTATCACTGACTGTAAATACCAGTTCTATATTCTCCTCATCAATCTTGTTATAATCAACATCAAGAGTTACCATACCCTTATCTGTATATTTAAGGGCATTGGATAGCAGATTAAATAATATCTGCCTTATTCTTACATCATCGCCATATAGGCCATTGGGTATTTCAGGATTGTTCTTTATTTCAAACGCAAGTCCTTTTTCTTCAAAACGATGCTTAATAATATTATTTACTTCCCTTATCAAAGTCGACAGTTCGTAATCCGTATTAGACAGTTCCATCTGTCCGGCCTCTATCTTGGAAAAATCCAAAATATCATTAATTAGTGACAGCAGAGATTGACCTGCATCCGCAATATCGTCCGAATAATTTCTGATATTTTCATCAGTTGCTTCACGACTGATTAATTCATTCATTCCAAGAACTGCATTAATCGGTGTTCTTATCTCATGTGACATATTTGCAAGAAACACAGATTTCGCCTCATCTGCCGCTTCAGCTTTTTTAACCGCATCCTGCAACTGTCTTTCAGACCTTTTTAGTTCTAACATTGCCTTTTCAAGTTTAATATAATCCGGTGTTTCCAAACCAAACAGAGTAATATATGATGCAATGCTAAAAATGAAATATAAAACGAAAACACTTCCCGGAACCATAAACTGGAATATGGATCCCAGAACAGTCATAAGAATGAAACCGACAATTGTATAAAACTGTCTTTTTGAAAAGCTGCTTTTATATTGCATCAATCTTACAAAGGAATACAGCATAAAATATATTCCAAGAATATATGCAACATTATACAATGGACCTTTTCTGAAAGCTGTACCATCAAAGTAGAAGACAAGCTTTGTGCAGAAGGTTGTCACACAGGTGATGCCATATACAATTACAACCCCAAGATTTATATTATCAAATAAACATTTTTTCCCATTTTCAGGGTCTAACAAATAACGGATATATCTTGGCAACAATGCCATACATGACGTCTCAAAAAGAAAAAAAGCCGTGTTAGTTACATAATTTGTCCATATCGGGAATCTATCAACATAGGCAATTGTATATGCCGAAATAATATCAAATAAATCTGCCATGAAAAGGCACTCAATCAATTGCCTGAGTTTTATTACCGAATTCTGCTTATTATCATACTGAACACATAAACTAAACAAAACCAGAATGTATATAACCAGTCCTGCTATTGCATAATGTACATCGAATCTCATCATCTTCCCCAATCAAGTAAAAAGCCCCCAAGTCTTAAGACTTAAGAGCTTCATTCCTTATTTATTTTCCTTCGCATTTCTCTTATTAAGTATAATACCTGCTATAAACAGTGCTATATATCCAAAAAAGAAAATACATTCAATTCCCACAAAAATTATACCTAAAGCCTCTGACCAGAACCAATGATTTGCACGACTAATCGACATTCTCGACCAGTCAAGCATCAGTATGAATTCCGTACCGATAAGCAGAAGTACGCTCTTCACATATTGATTCCACAAGCGCCTAAATACAGCTCTTTGATATAACAGACCAACAAGAAGAAGCATAATGCCTAGCACAATATTTACTTCTAAAGCAAACGCCCTATTATTATTGGTAAATGCTCCTGTCGAAACATTAATCATGCTGACTAATATATTAAATCCAATTGCTATAAACGAAGCAATAATCAGCCTTGTAACCATAGGATATTTGGCATTCTTATCATAAGACACAGATTTAATAGTATGCTTTGACTTATTGGCATTCCCTGACTGAGTTGCCGGTGTAACACTGCCAAATCTTTCCCTCGGATTCGTAGGTACAGGCTGCGCCTGGTTGAGTGGTGTTACAAAGTTGTATGGAGCCGGCTCCGGTGTTGCAGTCGGCGCCGGTGTAAATGAAACACTGCTTACAGATACATTCTCTGACAACTGTTTCGGTGCAGGCGCAGGGTTCGGTGTCGGTACCACCGGCACTTCCTGTATCTTTTTCTCACCGGGCTTACTGTCAGGAGTCATTGCATCAAGCTTAATTCTCATCTTGGTATTAAGGGCATCAAGTAAAGCCTGTTTAAGCTCAGCCACAGACTGATATCTCTCAGCGGGAGCAAAAGCCATACCCTTCATAAGAACGTCACTTATTTCTTTGCTACACTTTGGTTCTATTTCACATGGCGGTTTAAGATTATCGCCTATTGTTCTGTCAGTTGCCTCTGTCGGAGTCTGTCCGGTAATACATCTGTACATTGTTGCACAAAGTGCATATACATCTGTCCATGGCCCCTGATTACCACGTGTCTGATACTGTTCAATCGGAGCATATCCATACTTAAGAACAACAGAAAGACTCTTGTTGCCGTTTGCAACCTCTCTGGCTGCTCCAAAATCAAGCAGCTTACCTACTCCATCCTCTGTTATCATAATATTATCAGGACTGATATCCCTGTGAATCAAATTCTTCTCATGAACCTTTGAAAGAGAATTCAGAACCGGACCAATGATTCCTATGGTCTCATCTGTAGTCAATTTCCCCTTATTCTTCAGATATTCTTTAAGAGTAATTCCCTCAATATATTCCATAATAATATATGCTGTATTATTCTCATTGAAATATCTAAGTACGGTAACAATACCCGATTCCTTGAAAAATGAAGCAAGCACCCTTGCTTCGTTAATGAATTTCTCCCTATGTACCTCGAAAAGCTCCTGCTCTTCTCCGGCCGTGGAATATATTTCAGACGACACAGTTGTATTACGATTCGAATGACCACTTAAGAAAAATTCCTTAATGGCAATTTTCATCTCAAGATCATGGTCCCAGCCCATATATGTAATACCAAATCCACCTTCTCCGATAAGGCGTCCTACATGATAATTACCGGCAAGAACCGTTCCTACCTGAAGACAATGTGGCGGATTCTGTGCAGAGGCATTATCATATCCACACTTGCTACACTTTGCGTCCTCTGATTCAATTAAATCCGTACATCCTGCACATCTGTATTTTCCGTTAATTAACATACTACCCCCAAAGACTTACCATGAATATATATTACATAATTATATTC
>JAGHUN010000045.1 GCA_018064805.1 Candidatus Colinaster scatohippi | reverse complement strand
ATTCACCCTGCTTTGTACCTACCATGTAGTTATCAAATGTAGCATAGTAAGAAACTGCATCTGAGTTCATGATAAGACGGTCATAAGCGATAACTGGAATACCAGCTTCCTTAGCCATATCAAGAGCCTCACCAAGTGAAGAACCTTCGATAGCTGCGATAACGAGTACGTTAGCACCTGAAGCGATCATGTTCTCAACCTGAGAAACCTGTGTCTGAACATCGTTTGAAGCGTACTGAAGGTCAACTTCGTAACCAGCTGCCTCAAGTTCGCTCTGCATGTTAGCACCATCCTGATTCCATCTCTGGAGATCCTTTGTTGGCATTGAAACACCAACCTTTGTTCCTGCTGCTACAGCTGCTACATCTGCTGGAGCTGCGTCATCTGCTGGAGCTGCTGCATCTGCTGCTGGAGCTTCTGCTGCTGGAGCTTCTGCTGCTGGAGCTGCATTGCCACAACCAACGAGTGTGCTTGCTACCATTGCTGTTGCAAGTAAAACACCTAAAATTTTCTTTGACATTTTATTGTCCTCCCTTTTTTAATTGTTGAAGCACAATTGCTTCTGTTTACATTTTATACATTATCACACATGAAATAGCATCAACTTGCTAATTTCTTCAATATTTTACGAACTTTTACATTGTATAATATAAAAATAGGACAATATTGCGAGACGTTCCACAAAATTGTCCTATTTATCCTATTATTATCTGTAAAATATTGCTATTAATTGACATTCAGATAAATATCATTCCTTTGATGATACTTTCCTGTAATTACTTCATCCATATTTTCCTTAGTTACAGCAATCGGCTCAAGTCTTTCATATGGAACATCATATTTTCCGTCAAATATTGTCTCCTCTAACTCAAGCGGTTCATTCTTAGCCATTGAAACTGCCCTCTCTGCAGCATTCCTTGCAAGTTTTTCTACCGGCTTATATACAGTCATATACTGTGTACCTTCAACAATTCTCTGGCATGCCTCAAGATCTGCATCCTGACCCACAACACATACACGACCACCAAGTCTCTTCTCAATGAGTGCCTTTATAGCCTGAGCTGCCAGATTATCATTACCACACATTATTGCATCAGGTACTTTTCCCGAAGCCAGATAATCACTCGTTGCATCAAAGGCTATTTCAGCAAGCCAGTTATCCGCCGAGCAGGCAAAATCAATATCTATATCCGTAGTACCTATTATACTTTCAAATCCGCTCTGCACCATTTTAACATTATTATCTGTTGGTGAACCCTTAATCTGTATAACTGTACCCGAATTACCTATAGACTTTTTAATATATTTGCCCATCAGTTCGCCTACTTTTTCATTATCAAATGATAGATACAAATCTACATTTGCATTTCTAATAAGTCTGTCATAAGCTATTATTTTAATTCCCGCCTTCTTGGCTTTTGCAATTACATCACCAAGAGCTAAATCATCAATAGAAATAATAACTATTACATCCATCTTCTTATCTATAAAGTAGTTAATCTGCTTAATCTGTTCTGCCACTTCACCATTGGCATTCTGAACATTGACCTCTGCTCCAAGCTCCTGCGCCTTAGATACAAAAAGGTCACGTTCCCTCTGCCATCTTTCAATAACTAGCGAATCAATTGATAATCCAATTTCTATTTTATCTTCTTTATCACTCTCTGTTTTAATATCCGCACTTTGTGGCTTTGCACATCCCATACTGCAACCTATTACCACAAATATAAGCATTAATGATACAATTTTTTGAATTTTCTTTTTTCCAAACATATTACATTCCGTTTCCGCACTTATCCCTATACTCTGTAGGTGTCATTCCCGTATACTTCTTAAATATTCTACTGAAGTAATTAGGATCAGCATATCCACATTCATTACTGATTTCCTTAATACTCTTTTCCTGATTCTTCATTAATTCCTTAGCTTCGCTTATCCTACGAGAATTAAGATATTCTACGAACCCCTCACCCTTTTCTTCTTTGAAAAGCTTACTGAAATAGTATGAACTGAGATTAAGCTCCTGAGATATCTCATCAAGCGATATATCCTTAGAAAAATTATTCTCTATATAATCAATTGCCTTCTTTATAACATGATGTGTATGATCCGTTGACCCGGTGCTGATATTTGTTGCTGCCTTTTTAATCTTATCAAGATACCACGCTTTAAGAGTGGTCATATCATTAGCGCTCATCACATCTGTCAGATAATTCTTTCGACTGTCAAATGTATATGTGTGCCCACCGCTTCTATACATATCGGACTCTGCTCTAAGGACGAATTCCAACGCTTTAAGCTTGACACTCATCATGTCATTGCTATATTTTTCCTCCATCCAGTCGAAGAACTTACCTGCAACAACTCCGCAATCATCAGCCTTCCCATCTCCAAGCTTCTCGAAAATTGCCTCCTCAAGTTCAACCGGATAACTTTCTTCATATGACACTGCAATAGGAAGATCGTCAACATGAGCAACACTTCCGGTTGTCGAATAGAGTGCCTTAATTGCCTCCTCATATGAATTAAGACTATCTTTTAGTCTACCTACACTTCCTATTCCTATTCGGTATGTTGTATCATCCGTAGCATTTTTCATCATACGGGCTGTTACGCGGGATTTTTCTATTATTTCACTTCTTTCATGAATATCTAACTGTTCATCCGTTGAAGGAACAAATATAGGAATCTTATTACCGGTTACACTTCCAACTATTGCTCCCGGAAAAGCATCCTTAAGTATTTCTCTTACCTTATTATAATAAATAGTTTGCGCCTTTACAGATATTCCTACATTATTCGTCATATGATTTGCTTGCTGGGAATCACCAAATACAACTACCATCATATATCCATGATCGCCATCAAGTCCAAGCAGATTCTTATAATTTTCTATATCTTCCTCAAACCTTTCCTGAAAAATAATAGAATATATAAAGCCGTTTTCTATTATCGGCACAACTGTCTCAAGTCGCTCTTTAGTCTGAAGCTCCTTATGACGTCTCTCTCTTCTCTCATCCAGTTCTTTTACAGCCTGATTTATAACATCCACTACCATTTTCTGATTAAATGGCTTGTTAAGATATTCCAAGACACCAAGATTAATGGCCTCTTTTGCATAATCAAATTTGTCATATGCTGTTAGTACTACGAAGATTACATTTGGAAGAAACTTCTGAATCTCTCGCATTGCATCAATTCCATTAATTCCCGGCATTTGTATATCCATAAAAATCACATCAGGTCTGAAATGCTCAGCTATCTCAATAGCAGCCCTTCCTGATTTTGCCGTCTCGATTTCAAAAACATTTTCAAAGTTTTTTTCTAATATTAATGTAAGCGAATTAAGAACGATTCCCTCATCGTCGGTTAACATAATTCTATACATTTTATTTCCTCCAAGTTAGTACCTATTCAACAAAAGGAATTTTAATTACTACTTCTGTACCTTTTCCTTCACCTTCACTAATAATATCTACCACATCTTCATTACCAGTAAATATCTGTAGACGCTCAATTACATTTGCAAGACCAACACCATTTGAATCTGAATTACTTGGTTTTGGAACCTCTGAAGCCTGTCCGTTTTTTATTAATTCTATGTCCTCCTGCTTCATTCCGATTCCATTATCCTTAACTGACAGATATACCATATCACCATCTCGACTAATATTCAGATATATATGCCCTTCCCAGTCAATATTACGTATTCCGTAATTAACCGCATTTTCTACTATAGGCTGAAGCACCATACTGGGAATTCTAAGTTTTAAAACGCTTTCATCGACCTGTTTATCGTAATGAATCTCACCGGTAAAACGAACATTCAAAATGTATATATATTTATCTACTAATGAAACTTCTTCTTCAATAGAAGTATCCATGTTGATTTTCTTGAGATTATATCTGAAAAAATCTGCCATGTTCTGAATAAAATCAGTGGTCTTATCCGCATCCTCCATCATCGCAAGCTGGGCACCGGCATTGAGTGTATTAAAAAGAAAGTGTGGATTAATCTGAGCCTGTAAATTACGGAGTTCTACTTCTTTCATTCGACTCTCCATAACAAGCTCATGCTCCTTAAGATCACTTTCTCGCTTCATACTATCCCTGATTTCTTCAATATATAGCTGAAGCCTCTCAACCATCTGAGAAAACGCGTTGGATACGACACTAATTTCATCATTTCCATCAAGCTCCGCTATATCCACTTCAAAGTTACCATCAGCCACCTCATTGGCAGCATGTGACAATTCAATAAGTGGGTATGTCATACTTCTGGTCAACAGATAAATAACGATAATATTAACTACACCAATTATAACAAGGATTGTTATCGAGATTGTCTCCATATATTTTAATGACGAAAGAAGAACATAATAACTGCTTGCATTAACCTTAAACTGCTCATTATTTAATGAATATATGCAATTTTGTAAGTCCATATATAATACTTCTGACTGCTCATAGGTAGTTCTGTATTTTTCTACATTTCGTCCTCTTTTTGCCTGTATTGTCTCATTTATAAGCGACAGATATTTTTCAGACTGCCTGGTAATATTCTTCTGCATCACAGCCATACTGTTACTGGTAAGATTATTTCCAAGGTCCTGTATACTATCCCTGTAGTCCTGCTCAGCTTCATAGTACTTAGCCAGAGCTGTAGAACCCTTATTCTCAAGATACTCTCTTGTACTGACCTGAACATTTGATAGCTGATCGGACAATTCGCTAAGTGTTACATTACTGACATAAATCTGATCAATCCTTGCAATCATCGAGTTAACATTTATATATATGTAAATATTCATTGACAGAATAAGCATAATTGGAATAAAAAAAGAAAACATCAGTTTTTTCTGAATTGATGCATTATTCCATACGCTTTCTATTCTGGAATTATTATTCTTTATCATCAATCATACCTCTGGCTTCTTTTTTACCTATTACACTTACACTAACCGGAACATAAGAGTTGGTATACCCATAGTTACAATATTCCTCAAGTGCCAAAACGCTCGACTTTCCCAGTTGCTCAGTATCAATTGAAACTGTCGAATATATTACCTGCTTATCAATCGCATCAATAATATTATCATTTACATAGTAACCAACAAGCTGAGTCTCACCAACCTTATTTAAATCTACAAGTGCCTGAAACATACACTGTGTAAAGGTGCTGTTAAGGCATATCATGGCATCCGGAAGTTCCTCCTGCAAAATGATATTACGAACATCCTCTTCCACACTGAACACATCCTGCATATCGATACGAACAAGTTCTATCTCCGGAACCCCCTGTTCAGGATATTTTTCTACGAAAAAATCCTCCATTGCTATAATAAACAGATTGCCTACACCCTCCGGAACATTCGAATTAATGACTATTTTTACTTTTTTCTCACCATAATTCTGTCCGGAAAACATCTCCGCAATCTGCCCGGCATATACCTGCCCCAGCTCATAATTGTTAACACCAACAAAGCACTGTCTTGTCGTATTTTCCGCATCATTCTGTAAAATAACTACACCTATACCATCATTTACAGCCTTATTAATTAATTTAGAAATCTGCAGGTCCGGTGTACCACCATAAATTATTCCATCTACAGAGGAATTAATTGCAACTCTGAATAAATCATAATTAGTATAATTTACACCAAGAGACTTCTCTAAATATTCCACATACACGTTGTCCTGTGCTGCCTGTTCATTCGCTTTCGCATATACCTGCTGCCAGAAATCTTCTTCATGATCTGCGATAAACACATAATGACCGTCAAATTCCGTAATTGCTTCAGTCTCTATATAATTCAATTTGTTCATTACATAAGAAAACAAAACAACCGTACATATCGTTGCCAGGATCATAATAATTGTACCTGCAATCATTATTCGAAATGCTTTATTTCCATATGATGTATTTGTGCTCTTCTTTTTCATATTTTTATAATAACATAGAATTTTCCGCTTTGCTTTCTTATTTCATAACAAAGGGGTCACACTCCAAAACTGAAATGTGACCCCTGCTATTTACTTTTTAGCTATTGCTACTTTGCTAATTATGCAAATGGATTCTCTGTTGGGTATGGAAGAGAAGCCGGCTGATTGTAACCAATCTCATCAACCTTAACACCGATGTACTTAAATACCTCGAAGAGTGCCTTTCCATAATGACCAAATGCAACAGCACCATGATGAGGATAGTTCTTCTCAATAAGTACATGACGGTAGAATCTACCCATTTCCTTAATAGCGAATACACCGATACCACCGAATGACTGTGTTGCAACAGGAAGTACCTCACCCTGAGCAACATAAGCACGAAGAATGTTATCAGATGTAGACTGAAGTCTGTAGAATGTTATAGGTCCCGGAACAATGTCACCTTCAAGTGTTCCCTGTGTAACTTCGATTGGAAGGTTACGAGCCATGATAGCCTGATGCTCCATATGTCCCTTAACAAGCTTCTTTGAACATGTATT